>JABMQX010000250.1 GCA_013203085.1 bacterium
CCGCCAGACACGGGCAAATGGTGGCCGAAAGCGCCGTATAGTGGAATATTTGCTGAGTACGCGTTTATAGAGATAGGTTATCTGGCAGATCCCTTCCTCACATCATCCGCATCTCAACAACGTTCAAAAGGTTGCATGTCGTTGGATGAGTTGCCTGCTATCTCGTTTTCGCAATCTGTGGTTGCGTGGAGATAGGCGGCGCGTTATGGTTTCGCCAATTCCAGGGGTCTTCTCGCCCCTCTGTTTCAAATGTCTTTTAGCAGTTCGGCTGTTCACGGAGGAAATTTCTGAATGGCTTCGTGAGCGGCGACATGATTTCTCGAGCGCGAGGACTGTGCCAACGAGAAGGGAGGATGGCATCATGATGCAAGGGAACAGACTTCCACGGCGCGAGTTTCTTCGGAATGTGCTCGGAGGTCTGGCAGGCCTCATGGGATTTCCCGCCCTTGTCCCGTCGCAGGTACTTGGAGCCAAGGGGCGGGTTCCGCCAAGTGATCGCATTGTGCTGGGCGGTATTGGGGTGGGCGGCATGGGCACAGGCCATGTGCGGAGGTTCTTGCGTCATCAGGACGTCCGGGTTGCTGCTGTCTGCGACGTACGGAAGACCTATCGGGACAGAGCTAAGAAGTTTGTAGACGAATACTACGGGGATCAGGCCTGTGAAGCCTACGACGATTTCCGCGAACTGTTGGCCCGCGACGATGTTGATGCCGTGCTCATTGCCACACCTGAGCACTGGCACGCCCTGATCGGGATCGAGGCAGCTCGCCAGGGAAAGCACATGTATTACGAGAAACCCATGAGTATGACCGTGGCCGAAGCCAGGGCCGTCCGGGAAGCCGTAAACCGTTACGGCGTCGTGTTCCAGTTTGGCACGCAGCAGCGCTCGAGCCACGATTACCGTCTCACCTGTGAGCTGGTTCGCAATGGAAGAATCGGCCAGCTCCAAACCATCATGATTGGTTCGGCCGGCGGACAATATAGCCACATTCCGGAGCAGCCGCCCCAGCCGGTACCACCAGGTTTCGATTACGACATGTGGCTCGGCCCAGCTCCTTGGGCTCCCTACTGCGATACTCGTGTCTCGAGGATCTGGATGTATATCACCGACTACGGCCTCGGTTGCCTGGATGGTGCATGGGGCATCCATGACGTTGACATCGCCCAGTGGGTGAACGATTCCGATGCCAGCGGTCCGATTGAGGTGGAAGGTGCGGGGAAATTCTATGACGATATACGCAACGCGGCTTACTCCTGGGAAGTCGAACACAAGTATGCCAATGGAGTGCGGCTGATACACATGGACCTGGTGACCGCCAGGAAGCGGGCGAAGGAATTCCACATTCGCAATACCATGGCCAGTGTCATCTTCGGGACGGAAGGTTGGATTTACGTCAGCCGCCAGGGGATGCAAACAAATCCCGAATCGCTGATGCGAACCGTCATCGGGCCCGACGAGGTCAAGGTCATCAAAAGTGATAATCACCATCGCAACTTCCTGGACGCGATCAAGACCGGGCAGCCAACCATCTCCCCCGTCGAGGCCGCTGCGCGGGCGGAGACCGTGTGCCAGCAAGCCCACATCGCCATGATTCTGAGGCGCAAACTGCGGTGGGACCCTGTGAACGAAGTTTTCATTGATGACGAGGAGGCCAACAGAATGCTTTCCAGAGCGATGCGCAGTCCGTGGCGTTTGTAGGTCGTAGCTGCAACCCTGGCTCAGAAACCCCCGATTCGACTGGAGAGGTAATGTGAATAGCAAACTCCAACGTCAAATTATGTCCGCTTTTCTCGGCATCATTCTGCTATCGACAAGTGTCTGCGCGCAGGCTGCCACCCCGGAAATAAGCCGGTTGGCTGCTCGCGCCCAGGAGACTTTGGGGTGGCGTCTTGGCGTCGCCGCACGGAGTTTTCGAGACCGAACGTTCTTTGAGGCCGTCGAGTTGACTGCTTCCCTCGGGCAGAAGCATATTGAAGGCTTCTCCGAGCAGAAGATAAGCACCGGCATCCTGAAGAACCTGGACTACAGCCTATCGGAATCTGAACAGGAGGCGGTTACCCGGAAGCTGCGTTCGGCCGGGATGACCATGCCCGTGTACGCCGTCGAACGCATGCCCCTCGATCAGCAGTCCTGCTCCAAAGTCTTCGAGTTTGCCCGGGCTCTTGGTGTGGAAACGATCGTGTGCGAGCCAGCGCCCGAAGCGCTCTCGATGATAGAACAGCTCTGCGACAAGTATGGCGTCAACGTCGCCTTTCGTCAGCAGATTGCGAGTGGCTCGGGAGTCCCCCGGGACCCGGAGGACATCAGCAGGGCGTATCAGGGGCGCAGCAAAAGAGTCGGTGTATGCGGAGACGTCGGCGAGTGGATGCGTGCGGGAGCCAAACCGATCGAGGTGTTGCCGCTACTGAAAGACCGCCTTCTTGTCCTTCATGTCCATGACCTCAAGCAGTTCGGCAGTGAAGGTCGAGATGTGCCCTGGGGAACGGGCGTGGCGGGCCTCGAGGAGTTCATCAAGGAAGCGTACCGGCTGGAACTCAAGCCGACGCTGTGGACGGTAGAATACCCGCCAGAGCGTGAGGAGACGTTGGCCAAAATCGCGCAGTCGGTCGAGTTCTTCAATACGGTCGTTGTCCCGATTGCCGAATACCACCGCAACTATGTCGCCCGCACCACGAGCGTTCGCCGCCTGGCGGGCGTGAGTTCGGAGGAACATAAGAAAATCGAGGAGGCAATCCCCCGAACGGCGCCGGCACTCCCCGCCAAACCCAGGAAGCTTCTCATCATGGACTTGAATGTTGGCAGACACGGACATCCCTCAATTCCACATGCCAACCTTGCCGTTGAACTGATGGGCAAAAAGACCGGGGCCTACGAGGCGGTCTTCAGCAACGATCGAGCGATCTTACAAGCAGACAATCTGAGGCAGTTCGACGCAGTCTTTCTGAATAACACAATCGGCCCCATCTTCGACACACCCGAGCTGCGGGCCAGTTTCCAAGCCTTTATCCACAACGGCGGCGGGCTTATCGCGAATCACGCGGTGACAGTCACCTCACAGGATTGGCCCGAGTTTGGCGAGATCTTGGGGGCCAGAGGAGCATCGCACCGCGATGCCGATGAAAAAGTGATCATCAAGCTGGATGATCCCGACAGTCCTCTAAACGCAGCCTTTGCCGGCAGAAGCTTCGAGTTCACGGACGAAGTTTTTCGGTTTATGGACCCCTATTCGCGGGAGAAGGTCCACGTGCTTCTGAGTATCGACGTAGACAAGACGGACATGAATCAAGGACGCCCTCGCGGGAATTGTTTTCGCGAAGACAACGACTATGCAATCAGTTGGATTCACCAGTACGGAAGGGGCCGGGTCTTCTACTGCTCGCTCGGGCACAACCCCTACGTGTTCTGGGATGCGATGATGCTGGAGCACTTTCTCGCAGGAATCCAGTTTGCCCTCGGCGACTTGAAGGCGGACACAACACCAAGCGCCAGACGGGCCGACTCCCGGAACTCCAGATGAAGTCCAGTTCGACTTCACCGAGTCATGAACCGAGAAATGACTGTGATTCGTTCACGATTTGTGACAGGGATACTGATGCTCGGGATTCCAATAAGTATCGTCGTCGCTTTTGTCCCGGAGGAAAAGCTTTTTGAAGGCGGAAACTGCAACACATGGTTCTGTGCAAACCTGGATTTCATAATTGACTCGATCACAGCGGATTACCAAGGAGGGCAGGATTACTATACCACTTAAATTCAGGAGAATTCGTGCACAATAAAACGCGTCATCTAACCACCCATAACCAGATCCCCACATCCGTAACACTTGATGCCTTCGTAACCGACGTTTGTGTCTTCAGTTACGACTTCGCAAAAGGCGTTCTCGCGTTTATGCTCGACGAGAATTGACTAACCCCGTCTGTCATAGGTCCCCATCTTCCCCTTTTTCTTCTGTCGCGACGTACAGTGAACTATCTGAGTGATCGTAGCGCGTACGCACGAATAGTGGCTTTTTTGGCCTTTTGTTGACTGTGCGCGGGTTGAGTGCAAGAAACTGGACTGCGGTACACGCGGAATGGCTCGATTTGCCATGACGGGGCGTCGCTGAATATGCGGAGCCCCCGGTACCATCGCTTCAGGCCGAGCGGCCCGCGTTTGAGGTAATGTCCGAACACGGGATCGTTTACCACGCCTTGAGGGATTGCGCAGCATTGCCCGCACTGCGATATGTCACGATCCAATCCTCTGTTCTATGGGACGATTTTGTTCACCGCCAAACGGGCAAACATTTGTTCTGCGGCGACTACCGGGGATGTCACCTTTACGGTAAGGATTTTCACCTGGCCTTCCTGGACGGTTGTGATGACTTCGGCGGTGGCCGGGGACCATGTGACTAAGTCGGTCGAGGTCTCCGCGCTGAAGTCAACATCAGTCATGCCATCGGCCCAGGGGAAGGTCAGGGTCATGAAAGTGTCGCCGCCTGGCTCGTCGGTCAACAAATCGGGGGTGACAGGGTTACGGTCAGCCTGTCCCGGGCGCAGGGCGAAAACATATTCCAGAAGGTTTTCCAGGCCATCGCTGTCGGGGTCGGCGTTCGCTCCGCTGATATCGGGATCGGCCTGTTCGGAGGGTGAGAATTTCGCGGCAAGCCACTCTTCGTAGGACGCGACGGTGAGAATATAGGTTGTCAGAATGACTGTCTGTTGACCGTAAACGACTTGAAAATCCCTCCTACCCGAGACTCCGGATACATCCACGCGACTGAATCTTCCGCTGACAGAACCTGCGGTGAGGATTTCAAAACTTTCACCCGCCTGCGGCACGTAATCATCAATCAGGCTGATGGAGAGGGTTCCGTCCAGAGAGGCGTTGCCGTCCACCACAAGCTGGTCATATCCCGTGCCCACTTCGGCACCGCCGAGCTCGATCTCCAGGGTGCCTTCGGCAAACTGGTCGTAGTCACCGGTGATGGTCAGCACGCCAGGAGAGCCACCGGGGAGCAGATTCCCCTTGTTTTCGAATTGCTGGGTAGTGATGATGCCC
>JABMQX010000251.1 GCA_013203085.1 bacterium
AAATCCCGACGCCCTCCAAACCCGAATTGTTCATCAGAGCCGCTCTGCCGCCCTATTCTGCCCAACCAATCATCACTTGTCAACCTCCGGCGACCACGCGGCGCCGCCGCACTTGAGTCGCGAGAAAGGGGAGAGAGCCACGCCGAAGTGGCGCCCCGGCGCCAAAAGGCGCAAGAATGAAAAACCTCGGCGCTCTTAGCGTCTTGGCGAGAGAAAGGGAAGAGAAGAAAGGTCTCGCAAAGGCGCAAAGCGGCAACGAGGAGGGAATAGTCCTGGTTCTCAGGAGGTTTTCCGTTCTGTTAGATTGTCCGAGAATCCCCCCCTGTCCGACGCATGCGATGCCCCATGGTGGGCATTGGCTTGAACCGATGTGCGTTCTCTACTTAGCCCAGATGGATTTCAAATGCCAGACATCGAGTGACTTCAGCACTGCCTCGCCGTTTCGAGCGAACACTTCCAGGCTCGTTTTATCGGGCGCCAGGGGCAATGAGTACGACATGGCAATCCTGCCCTCGTTGGCGAAGATTTCGATTGAGGCCCGGTCCGTGAGGATCTGTAGCATGATCCTACCTTTTATCGGGTCCAGGGGAGCCGACTTGCCCAGGCAGTTCAGCTTCTTCTCTTTCACGTTGTAAGACACCGGCACGCCACGAATTGTGAAGCCGACCTCGGCAGCATCGCTGAGCTCGATCTCCGCCCTGATGTCAAACAGCTTGCCCGTGACCACGGCAAGAATGTTTTCCCCCGGTTTAACAAGGACGCCGGACCAGTGGTGATGCCGGCCGTGGATGTTTTCGATTTCCCGGATGGGGTGGCGGCATAAGCGAATCCCTTCGGGAAACGTCCGCAAAGTCACCTCGCATGGGAACGACATCTGCTGGTTGAAGGGCATCCCCGGAAAACGGTCGCCCCTCATCCACAGGATCTGCAATCTTCTCCCGTCGCTTTTGGGAATGTCGCTCCAGGTCTGGCCGGCGTAACCGTTGTTGCCCCACTCGGATCGAAAGGGTTTTGTTTCTTTGGAGAAGGTTTTGCCATCGAAGGTCCCGATGACGTAATTGCCGTTGCCGCCCCAAAACACCCATTTCTTGTTCATCGCATCGCCGTCCACCGGCAGTTCGAAGAAGTCGGGACATTCGCCCGACCCGGGAAGTTGGACATCGCACAACCGCGTCCATTGCTTGAGATTCCGCGACGAAAACAGCGCGAAATCATTCTTTTCGAGATAGAGCGCCATGATCCATTTCTTAGTGGGCTTGTGCCAGATGACCTTCGGGTCGCGGTTGTTGCCCGCGATGTGCCCAAGGACGGGATTCTTCTCGTACTTTGTCCACGTGCGGCCGCGATCGTTGCTGTACGCAATGCTTTGGGTGAATGGCTTTTTCACCCGGGCATGGCTTCCTGCGGAGGTGTAAAAAGCCACAAGCACCTTCTCGTCACCGCTTTGAAAGCCCGCCGTGTTGTCCCAATCAACGGCCGCAGAGCCGGAAAATATCGTGCCGAGTTTATCCGGGTAGATCGCATGGTCCAGTTGCCTCCAGTGAAGCATGTCGGGACTGACCGCGTGCCCCCAGGTCATATTGCCCCAATTGATACCCGAAGGATTATGCTGAAAGAACAAGTGATACTCACCCTTGTAGTAAACGAGCCCGTTGGGGTCGTTCAGCCAGTTCTTTTTCGCCGTGAAGTGGAATTGGGGACGGTAGGTCTCCTGATATAGCCTATCTGTGATGAACAGAGTGCCTTTGACCTCGTCGCTCTGTGCGAGACTGTCATGGATGACACAGGCGCCGTCGGCCGCAGGCAGTTCCTCGATTTTCAGTTGGCCCGACTTGCCCTTCAGTTTCGAAACGTCCCAACTAATCCAATGGGCTTGTTCGCTGTTGGCTCCGGTGTGGGAGCGCACAAGTTCATCCTCAAAGAACAGCCTCACCGAGGAACGAGGCCCTTGACGGGCTCCCACGCGGAAGCGGATGTAGTCGCGCTCAATGCGAATGTCCTGGATGGTCGAAACCACGCCTGTGCGGCGACTGCTCTGCACAATGTGATCAATGTTGATGTGGCCCCAGCCGCCGGTGGCCATATCGAGCATTTCGATCCGGGCTGTTTTGCCCTTGAGGTCGCCGACGTCCCACGTGTAGGGGTCGAGACGCTCGGTTCCGCCCGGTTTACGGTTTGGGCCAGTTGCCGTACGGACGACCTTGCCGCCCACGAGGAGGTTGATGCACGCCTTGCCGGGATGCCAGCCGCCCCCGATCAGGAAATTGATGTACTTCCGCTTGATGACAAAGGGTGGTGAGGTCAGCGTGCCTGTGGTTCTATCCCCGCCGAAGAAACTGTTGACGAGC
>JABMQX010000252.1 GCA_013203085.1 bacterium
CAACTCGTGAGCGACCTGACCCGCGAGCATGCCGGCGATGTCCAGGCGTAGAGAACGGATGGTTTTCTCGTGGGCCTCGTCGAGTTCTCGGAGTTCCCGCCGGCGCAGGGCATAAACTGCGGCACTGCAGATACTTACGAGCAGCAGGACTATTACGCGGGAGAGCAGTTCTCGCTGAGCCCCTGATGGTATCTGCATCCTGTGATAAACCGTCATGTTGAGAA
Organism: bacterium; assembly: GCA_013203085.1. GTDB lineage: Bacteria > Auribacterota > JABMQX01 > JABMQX01 > JABMQX01 > JABMQX01. Next base: position 225 of record JABMQX010000252.1, read on the forward strand.
AAATGGCGCTAACATAGCCGACAACGTACAGCAAATTGATGAGACTCTGCACGCCAGGCCCCGGGAAAAGGAAAACATTTCTGACCAGGAGGGCACAGTACACGCCGAAGAGGCTCGCCTCGGGCGCCCCTCCAAATCCCGACGGCCCAAGGGGTTCCATCATCAACGCGTACAGGAGGATACCCATAAAGATGTTATCGGTCATCGCCGAGGCAAACACCGCACCTTGGGTGAGACGCATGCTGGTAGCGTTCTCGGCTAAGTGGAAGATAAAAAACCAATAGAGGAGGCTCAGGATGGCATAGCCGCCGAGGCTCCATCTGAGCAGAAAGGCCAAGTCCTTGACGCCGACCTGCCCTGCGATGATCGGCCACAGAAGAGCAAGGCATGCAGCTATCACGGCGATTCGCGCTGGCAGAACGACTCGCTTTTCGAGGCTTGCGATGCGGCGGACGTACTGTGCTATTTCGTCACAGCTCGGCTTCCTGCTCAAGGCTATGCCTCCGTTCGCCCGACTGCGAGAGAAGAGCATGAACCTTCTCAAGTATCAGGCCGATTTCGGCGAGTCTGCCTTCGCCTGCTTCTCCAGAAGCAAGAGGCCCATACTGCGGCCCAATGAACTCGCAGCCCATCCCGCGCAGCTTGTCTATGTTGTGGCGGACAACGGGACTGTGGAACATGGCGGAGTGCATTGCCGGCGCGAACGCAACTTTTGGCATCCCCGCAAGGATTATGCTGGAAAGAAGATCATCCGCTATGCCCGCCGCAGCTTTGCCGATGATGTTGGCTGTCGCCGGCGCAACGAGAATGACTTCAGCCCATTCGCTCAGGAAAACGTGGTCGGGCAGAGATTGACAGGGCGAGTCGAACATATCCGTATGGACCTTGTTGCCGGAGAGGCATTCGAGGGCAGTTTCGCCGACGAACCTGCGCGCGTTACGGGTGAGCACAGTTCGCACCTGTGCCCCTGCCTTCTTGAGGTCGCGGAGAAGCTCACACGCTTTGTAGGCTGCTATGGAACCTGTGATCCCCAAGACAATCTTTCTGTCTGAGAGAGATTCCTCAGTCATTTTGGTACTCGGGCAGTTTGTAGGTGACCTTGCCGGCAGAGATTTCCTGGAGAGCGATCTCAATCGGGATTTCGGACGTCGTCTCAACGAGTGGCTTGGCGCCTTGACGCAGTTCCTTTACCCTTTGAGCGAGAATCGTTGTCAGAATGAAACCGTTGCCGATCTTAGTTAAGGCTTTTTCGCAGGCGATATCTGCCATGCAGCTCCCTCCGTTGACTCGGGTCCAGTAGCATCATACGGTTGGACACAAGCGGTCCGCCGAAAGAGACTGGGGAACCGTCATTCGATGTTTTGGCTTTGTTCCCTGAGCTTCTCCAGTTCGGTCTTCGCGCGAACGACAAGCTTGGAAATTGTCAAATCGTCGCTCTTAGCGCCGATTGTGTTGACTTCTCTGTTCATTTCCTGGACCAAGAACTCCATTGTCCTGCCGCAAGGCCCGAGGTCCTCCATAAGAGCACGAAATTGGTCGATGTGGCTTCGTAATCGAGTAGTCTCTTCGGAGATGTCCAGCTTATCAGCGAGGATTGCGATCTCGCGGAGGATCCGCTCGTCGTTGTCTGCCAGACCGGCAGCGGCATCGCTGATTCTGCCCTTCAGTCTCTCCTCATAGCGAACGAGCGCCGATGGAGCAAGGTCTTCGATGGAGGCAACGATCTTTTCCAGGTCGTTAAGAAGGTTGTCGAAAGCAGACCGTAGGTTGTGCCCCTCGGTTTCCTTCATGGCGATGAGGCGATCAAGAGCATTGTCCGCTGCGGACTTCAGCGCGATCCAGCGTTTTTCGGAATCTGCGGCGGGATTCCCTTGGACAATCAAATCACTGCGAGACGCTATGATCGAGAAATCGACTTCGCCCTCGTATCCGAGATTCTTTCGCAGCTCCTCGTAGGCGCGCTTGAGCTCCTTGGCGAGCTCTGTGTTGACGCGAAAGCCGACGCCGCGGTCGGATGACGGTTGGCGGGAGACGAAAACAGTCACGCGCCCGCGCCACAGTGCGCCGGCGATCAGGCTGCGCAAGGGTGGATGAAACTCCGTGAGGTGGCCCTCCATGTTTATGACGATCTCGAGACGCCTGCCATTGACGGAGTGGATTTCGACAAGGAAGTCTTCGCTTTCGCCCAGGGATTGCCCCCTGCCAAAGGCGGTCATGCTTCTCAGCAAGATGTGCTCCCCAAGGTGAGACCGAGGATGATCATTTCCCCTCCCGGAGGCGAGCATAATCAAGCGCGCGCGGAAGGTATTACGCTGAGCCCAGCTTATCGTCCGGATATGAACAGAACAATTGGCCACACTTAAGAACGAGATTATCACGATAAGACAATGAATGCAACGAAAAAAACATCGCCCTTGTAACCCCTCAGTTACCGGCGGCTCAGGATGGAACAGCAGAGGACGCAGAGG
>JABMQX010000253.1 GCA_013203085.1 bacterium
ACGCACGAGTAGTCATCGTTGGAGCCGAAAACGACCCTCTGGGAGCGGGTGTTATTCCCTTCCGCGCAGATGGCGGCGCACACGCCCGCAACGTCCATTTTCTCCTGGGCGATGTTCGTTCCCTGGCTGTTTCCGAACCAGATGTTGTGGTATCGGTCGAAATAGACCACGGTCGAAGATGTGATTTCAGGAGAATAGCCGTGTATCAGGTCGTTGTAGGCTTTCATGAGAGAGACCTTCGCGTCGAGGGGGACGCCGCGAGGGTCTTCCTTGAGCGAGAGAGCGACTTCGTCCTCTACCGGTTCGACCTCCGCCAGGACGGTCTTTTGCGGGCCGAGAAGTCGGGCTTGAGCGAGGGCCATTTCGGCGAATCGTTCCATGTCATCGAGATCGTTGAAGGAGGCGAAGCCCCAACTGCCGTTGAGGAGGCAGCGAACACATCCGCCGAGGTTGGCTCGGGTGCTGATGGTCTCGAGCTCCTTGCCGGAGAAATGAATGGAAGTCCCTGTGGTCTCCTCAATTCGGACTTCAAGGTAGTCGCACTTTTCTTTGAATTTGCCGATTAGGTCGCTGATCGTGTTTCTCACGTGTTTATCCTTTCCACGAATATTGGCGAAGGATGCCTCTCCCGGATACGGGATTCGGGGCACACTGGAAAACTTGGGAACTTTTCTTTAGTCGCAAGGGCGAGCTGAAACTGCGCCTAAAAAAGGGAGAGTAGGGAAAATCTCCAGTAAATTCCAGTATTTTCTCGACGGGGGAGAATACTGGAGGGGGTGGATGAAAGGCGGGTCCCTGAGAGAGCCGGGGCCGCTCCCTCGCGGCGGAACATCTGTTAGCCCGCATCATGCGTCGTTACCCGTTTTCCATTGGGAGAGGGAGTTCAGAGCCCGCTCAAGGCTGGGTGCATGCTTCGATGCCCGCTGAGGATCCCAGTGTACCACGGTGAACTCTATTAGCCTGCTTATGTAGCCCGGTCCCTGACGGGCGGTGCGCCCCGGCGGCGGCACAAGATCTTGGCGAATCCTCTTGCTCCTTGAGCGGCGGGCGACATTTATCAGGGTTTGCTTGGGCTTTGGCTCCTTTTCGGGTTGGAGAGGAATCTTCTCCACCGGGACTCTGAGAAAACGAGCCATTGCGTTCGTGTCAGCTAATAGCCATGATTCTATTGCTCGTACCGCAACGCGGAACTGAAGGTTGGGATTTCGGTCAGGAAGCCAGGAGGCGACGAACGGGGGGGGACATTCGGCGTCATTGTTCAAATCGACCAGGACTACCCATTTTGAGTGTCGTGCGGCATGGTTGTACCGCCGCACCTTTTTTCTTAAGTCATCTTTGCCTCGTTTCCCGAAGCGGCGTAGAACTCCAATTCCGATAGAGCGGAGGAGCTCGGTTAGAACAGCTTCGTCGAGGTCACCTTCTACCACGATGTCCACAGTCAGGCCGGGGGTCATAGGTTGGAGCCCTCGAAGAGGTCGAGTTGTATTGCGTGCTCGGGCTCCGTTGCGGGGAGTGCCGCGTCCGCGACGGTTAATCCTGCTTCGAGGAGAGCTTTTATCTTCGCATCATCCCTCCCAACAGTGGCTTTGGTTCCCTCCCCCTCCTTTGCAGGCTGGAGCATTAGGACTTCATCTGCTCCGATTCCCTTGTCCGAAACGAGTTCGTAACTGTGCGTACTCATGAGCACCTGCCGCTGCCGCCGTTTTGCTCTTTGGAGACGGTGCACGAATCTGGCAAGGCGTCGAACTATGCCGGGGTGTAGAGAAAGTTCGGGTTCTTCCAGCAGCAAAGGTCCCTGGCCCTCCAATAGTGACCAGAGGAGCCCCAAGAAGCGAAGGGTCCCGTCCGAAAAGAGCTTCTCGTCCTGGTAGGCTCCCCAGGGGCGCCAGTGCTCGTAGAGCGCTTTCAGGTGGGGCGCCCCGCGCTGGTCGCGGCCCAGGTCGAGGTCCTTTAGCTGCGGAACAACCACTTTGAGAACCTTAGAAATCTCGCGAAGCCGAGCCTTTCGTGTCCTTTCGGGCTTACTTGCAAGCCTTTCCAAGAAATCGCTCCCAAACGGGTCGCCAGGCAGGGCGATGAACCGCTCGGGATCGCGAATGATATGGGGAACGAGGTGCAGATATTGGACGGTTTGAAAGAAGCGGCCTAAATCTCTGAACTCCTGATTCACGTTGACCTGTTCAAGGTAAGTTTGCGTGAGCCGAGCGGGATCTTTTTCGTCTTCGTGGACGGGGCGTTGTAGAATCTGCGTGCCTTGCTTCCACACTTGCTCCTTCTTTAGGAAGGGTCTTCCTTGGTTGTCCTGAGTGAACTGAATGCGATATCGCCAGCCAGCGCGCTGTTCCGGGCCCGAGGCATCACTTACTTCGACCTCGACACTAATGTCTGAATACCTCCGAGCCGCCAGACACCTGAGACTC
>JABMQX010000254.1 GCA_013203085.1 bacterium
AACACCCTCCCGCACATCCTCGACCGTGGGTAGCCTGAGATGCTCACCGGGGGTGACGTAGCAGAGAAAATCGGCGCCCATCCAGGCGGCGATTGCTCCCCCGATAGCCGATGTGATGTGGTCATATCCCGGAGCAATATCTGTGACAAGGGGACCGAGCACGAAAAACGGAGCTCCCTTGCAGATTTCTTTCTCGAGTTTGATGTTCTCAGCGATTTCGTGAAGGGGGATGTGTCCCGGCCCCTCAATCATGACCTGCACACCCCTCTCGAGCGCCCGTTTCGCCAGGTGGCCAAGAGTGATAAGCTCCTGGATTTGCGCTCTGTCGGTAGCGTCGGCGATGCAGCCCGGCCGCATGCCATCCCCGAGGCTCAACGTGACATCGTACTCGCTCACGATGTCAAGAAGTCTGTCGTACTGAGCGTAGAGGGGGCTTTCGGCGTCGTTTTCAATCATCCAGTCAACGAGCAATGCTCCCCCTCGGCTGACAACTCCCAGCACCCGCCCCTGATTTTGGAGAGCTCCGAGGGAAGATTGAGTTACCCCGCAGTGAACTGTCATGAAATCAATACCATCCTCCGCGTTCTCCTCGATGGCCGCGAACAGCTCGTCGGCGGTGGTGGTGGAAAATGGTTTCTTCGCCTCTAAAACGTGCACCGCAGCCTGATAGATCGGGACGCTCCCGACAGGGACAGGGCACTTATCCAGAACCTTTCGCCGGATGTCCCGAAGGTCGCCCCCCGTGCTGAGGTCCATGACCGTATCCGCTCCGAACTTTACCGCGACCTCAAGTTTGCGAAGCTCATACTCCACATCGCACGCGTCCCTGGAGGTGCCGATGTTGGCATTATTCTTTGTCCGGAGTCCTTTCCCCACGCCGAAGACCTTTTTCCCATTTCGGCGATTGCTCCGGAGGATGACGATTGTGCCTTCCGCCACCCCTCGGGCGACTTCTTCCGGAGATAGCCCCTCCTCGCGGGCAACCAATTCAATTTCAGGAGTGATGTTTCCCTTTTTTGCTTCATCAATTTGTCCCATGATTTCCCTCTTTTGAAAGCGCGCCATGTGGCGTGTGGGAATCGGCGTGAAAAACCCGACCCCTCGTTTGCAGAGAGCGGTCATGTGTTCTACCGCATCCCAGAGTCCCACAGCCCCTCCCTCGCACCCCACTATACAATAGGCGAGAGCGGCGACAACGTTCCCACGGGTACGCGATCACGCATTCCGCAGGCGCTGACAACGAATCTCGCTTCTCCGGAACGATATTGTCCCACACAGGAATAAGGGTGTCAAGGCGCCTTCAATTTCTGCAAGCCGGAAACCTCGGCAAGATTGGAGGCGGATGCCGCCGCGAGGCTTTCGATTCTGGCAGGGGCGGGGTAGTTTGCCCAGCTCGCGTCTTCGCGAGAAGTGTGTGCACGCCGACCGGCCCCCGCATTACACTTTGAGCACGAGAATCAAAAACCTCAGAAGAAGGTTGGCGTAAATGGCGGCGACGGTATCGTCGAGCATGATGCCCCAGCCGCCTGTCAGTTTCTGGATGCGTCCAGCGGGAAAAGGCTTGAGGATGTCTGCGGCGCGATTGAGGACGAAGGCTATGACGATTCTGGTCAAAGAAGGCGAAATGAAAAGCATCGTCAGCGGGAAGCTGGCGAGCTCATCAATGACGATTCTCCCCGGGTCTTTTTCCTGAAAGTGGCGTTCCGCGATGGAGGAGAGATATACGCCGGCAAGAAATAGCCCGCAACACATCAGCGGCATGATTATGTCAGCGGCGCCAAGATGTAGGAGAACCCAGTAAACGCCCACCCCCAACACCGCACCCAGAGTTCCCGGCGCGACAGGAGAGTATCCGACCCCGAATCCCGTTGAGAGAATTGTGGCGAGATGAAAGGTTCGGGGTGAGACCGCGTTTCGCTTTCCGGGGCGTACGGAGCAAGATTTGGCTCCTTCGGACGGAGCATTGACTTCCCCTGTGCGGTCATGATGGGAGCTTTTCTCTTCGTCAAACCCCACGCAAAATAAGCTCCTTGTGTTCCAGTAGGAAGAGCACTCCGGTGACGGCTGTCAGGATGACAGTGAAGTACAACAGCAAATTGAGCGTGATAGCGGAAGGCAGCCGCATAGCACCTGCCATGACAGAGGGGAAAAACTCGTTCAGGCTCAAGAAAAGCAATACAGCGGCGGCGGCGATGACCTGGGAGACCATTTTGTTTCTGCCGCCCCTCCACGCCGCAATGAGGATACCCCTGGATGCCGCGAGGAGTCGCAGACCGGTCACGGCGAACTCTCTGGCGACTATCACTACAGCCATCCAAGCCCGGACTTGCGTCTCCGGCCACTGCACAAACGATATGAATGCCGCCGAGATGAGGATCTTGTCTGCAAGGGGGTCCATCAACTTCCCGAAATCGGTGATCATATTCTTCTTCCTGGCGAGAAACCCGTCGAGCATATCGGTCACGCTCGCCACGGCGAAAAGGAAAAGGGCGACCGTCTTGCTGTAAGGAACGCCCGAAAGCAACACCGCCAAAAAGGCAAACGTCATCACCATTCTGCTTGTTGTGAGTTTATTGGGAAGGTTCATCAAGTTCCCTTGCTATCATGTCGTACTCAAGACATCCTGTGAACTCAACTGTGAGAAACTCCCCGGGCCTCGCCGTTCGCCCCTTAACGAACACACATCCATCCACCTCCGGAGCATCTCCTTCGCCTCTTCCGACACACCGATAATCGGGATGTTCGCTCCACTCGTCAACGATTATTCTCTGTTTCTTGCCGAGGAGTTTCCTGTTGTTTTCGATGGATATTTCCTGCTGGAGGCGCATCACACGGTCAAATCGCTCGTCCTTGACTTCTTCCGGCACCTGCCCCGGCATGCTTGCGGCTATTGTTCCCTCCTCGGGGGAAAACTCGAATGCGCCCAGCCGCTCAAACTTCGTATCCCGCACGAAATCGAGAAGTCGCTGAAACTCCCTCTCGCCCTCGCCGGGGAAACCAAGGATGAGGGATGTCCGAATGCTCACCTCCGGTATCACCTGCCGGATTCTGCGGATGAGCCGCAGAATCTCCTCCGGAGTTTCGTGGCGTCCCATCGCTTTGAGTATTCCTGCGTCAATATGTTGAACCGGAAGGTCCACGTATCGGCAGATTTTGTCCTCGGCGGAAATCACCTCCAATAATTCCTCGGTGAAGTGTGTTGGGCAACTGTACAACAGCCTCACCCAGAAATCTCCATCAATGGCGCAGATGTCCCGTAGGAGCTTCGGCAACGACTTGGGTTCGCCCCTATCGTGGCCGAACTCGGCCGTATCCTGCCCGATAAGGACGATCTCCTTCGCCCCTTCCTCGATCAAGCCGCGCGCCTCCGAAAGGATCGAATGACGAGAGCGGCTTCTGAGTTTGCCTTTGATCCCGGGGATTGCACAAAAGCTGCACCTGTGATTGCACCCGTCGCAGATCTTGACGTATCGGAAGTGCGCTGGAGTCAAGGCGACGCCATGCCCGTTCCTGTCATCAATGCGTGCCTGCCCTGACAGTTCGACAACCCTTTTCCCGGCGAGCACCTCCTTGACCACACGCTCTATCGTCGCCTGATCGTTCACTCCCACGAAACCGTCAACTTCCGGAAGCTCACGGACAAGTTCCTCCCCATAGCGTTGAACCAGGCATCCGACGGCTATAACCTTTTTCAGGCGACCGTCCTTCTTCAGGCCGCAAAACTGCAAGATCGCATCAATGGATTCCTCGACCGCCTCTCTGATAAAGCCACAGGTATTGATAATCATGACGTCCACATCGTCCATCTCGTCGCAGATTGTCACGCTATCACTCGCAAGACGCCCGAGCATGACTTCGGAATCAACGAGATTCCTCGCACATCCGAGGCTTGTCAAGGCAATCCTCGTCATAAGCTTGTCCTCGCAGGTTCCTCCAATCGAGAGATGGTCGCCTTCTTGATGCCGTGGCGGTCGAAGATGACGGACACCGTATCTCCATCTGGCAAGGTAATCCGGCGGCCCCTGTAAATCACGCGGGCATTATCAGGCCGCCTGATTTTCAATTGGATGCTCTTTTTTCCTCTCCACGACTGCTCTTTGCCGGCGTCAATCGTTGCTCCCCAGATAAACTGGCCGTCCCGATAAACCCTAATGGGTACCCTCCCAGCGGCCCGCACAGTGACCTTGTAAGGCCAGAACAATCTGGAGTGCAGAAAGTACGACACGACAGCCGTCGCAAGAACAGTGACGCCGATGATCAGCGAGAGCAAAGCCTTCCGAGAGAGGCGCAGCCCCCGGCTGCGGGACAAGGCGCCAACGGGCGGAATCGTCATTTCAGAGGAAGCATTTCCATGCAGATTCTTGAATCTTTCGGACAACTCAGCACTATCGGCCCCCAGAAATCGTGCATAGCTTCTTATGAAACCTCGAGCGTAAACGATAGGCACTCCTTTCGCATTGTCGTCAGATTCTATCGCGCGAAGGATGTCCACTCTGATCCTCGTGGCTTCCTCCACTTCTTCGAGGGAGAGTTTCCTCTGTTCTCGAAGGTCTCGAAGGTATTGTCCGATGGATTCTGGTTCGGTCACGGTCTCACGCGACATAGATTGTTCGCCACATCCGGCCACAGGATAACCTTCTCTGAGATAAGGAACATCAACGGAAGCCGCAACGTCGGCCTCAACAGATTATATAGGCGGCGGGG
>JABMQX010000255.1 GCA_013203085.1 bacterium
AAGTCAGAGGTAGTATATAGGATTGGTGCCGTCTGAGCAACACGCAGAAGTGAGCGCGGCTGTATTTCGGGTTTGGGGCTTGGGGTTTGGGGTTTCAGATTTCGTTGATCAGTTGTGATGTTGTTCATCCTGTAATCCTGTCGAAAAGATTCTTGACAGGATGGACAGGATGGAGAAGTCGGCAATCCGCAATCGCCAGTGCGCAATCTGCAATGCATTCACCTCACTCCGGCTCCCCTTTCACCTTGTAGAACCTTTGGCGGACCTGAGGCTCGCCAGGGGGCTTGCCGTTCATTCCGGGTGCCGTGCCTTTATCAGTCCAGATCATCGTATCTCCTTCTTGTCGGATATCATCCTGGGCATTCGGGACCTCATGCCAGGTCATGCCGTGCTCGAGCGGCCCGGGTGTCCAGTAGACGCGATAAGTCACACCGGGCAGGCCCCGCCAATGGAGCTCCAGCCCTCCGGCCCACCTGGTGCTCCATCGCAAAAGCCAGATAGCGGAAGATGTGCATTCCAGCAAGAAGTCAATGTTCTCCATCACCTCTAAATCGCCCACGGTCACCGGGGAGGCGTAGTATTGTGGATAGCATCCCCAGCCGCCGGCCCGAATTCGGAACCTACCGGGTGGAACTTGTAGGGTGTAGCTGCCATCATCAGCGCTTTCAGCCCGGGCAAGCAAGCGGTGCGGATCATAATCGTAGGCCTCAACCCATGCCGTCACAATGGGAGTCACCCCATCCTGGCGATAGACGTGGCCTTTGATCGTCGCCGAGTATGCGAGAAGAGCGAAATCTATCCCGGCTCTCTCTTCGGGAGCGACCACTGTGATCACTGTCGCGTTCTCGATGCGATTAGTGTTGTCATAAAATTCGCCTGACCAGGCGTCCGCGTTGGCCCAGACCTTATAGCTCCCGCCGGGGACAAGGATGGAGTAGGAGCCGTCGTCCCCGGTTGTGGTGCCGACCCATTTTCCGATCGCCTCATCAAAAGCCGCGGCCATGGCCCCGGAAATCGGGGTGCTCCCATCGGCCTGGTACACGTGCCCGCTTATGGTTGCGGCTGGCTGAAGGACGAAATCAATTCCGGAAGTCTCCTGCCCTACGATCGCATTGACAGCAGTTGCTTGATCGTCGAAGCGGACACGATCGTAATACTGGTCTAACCAACCGGGAACATCACGGGCAACAACATCGTACGTGCCAGTTGGCACGCTCAGCCTGTAACTTCCATCGGCTCCTGTTTGGCTGGATGCCACCCACTCCGACGAGGGCCCAAAGAAGGTCGCGCCTACGAACGCCCCTTTGATCGGGGTCACACCGTCGTCCTCGTAAACGTGCCCCGTTATGATGGCACCCGTGGGGACCAGAACGAAATCAATTCCACTGGTTTCGTCAGGCACCGTCACGACAACCGGCGTCGCTTCCTCCCAGTTTGCGGTCTTAAGATAGTACTGCTCTTGCCACCCCTCGACTCGGAACACGCGCACCACATATGTGCCGGAAGGCACCCAGAGCGTATAGCTGCCGTCGGGCAGTGTTTCCGTATAGGCCACCCAGTTCCATGTGCCGAACTCATGAACGTCAACACTCGCCCCTTCTATCGGTGTCACGCCATCATTCTCGTAGACGTGGCCGGTGATCGTCCCCGCCTTTTCGAGAAGGAAATCTATGCCGGAAACGGTCCCGGATGCCGGTGCGTTGACGGACTGCCCGGGTGGATCGGCGTAGCCGGTCCCGATGAGCCTGTCCTCCTCAAGGTCAACCCACCATTGTCCTTCTATGACTCCGAGCTTATAGCTCCCGTCCGCTCCCGTGTAAGCAATCGCAAACGCGCCGTCATCTTCGCCCGTAGCCTCTTCCGCATAGACCGATATGCCCACGAGGCCTTGCTGTGTCTCCGCATCTTTAACCGTTCCCGTAATCAGTGTTGTCGCTCGACGGCATAGAAACCCAACGCCTTCCACGTTGCTCCCGGACACCGTGATCGAGCGCTCCTCTGCCGATACGTACCCGAGCCGACATATCTGGTCTTCGTTTACAGCAACCTCGTCCCACACACCGTCAACGACCGTTACACCATACTTGCCGTCATCGTCAGTAACCGTTAGGGCAAAGAGTCCCTCGGCCCCGGCGAAGATCAACGCACCCGGGAATCCCTCGCCCGTGTCCGACGCAAAGACCCTTCCGGAGATGGTGCGGTCTCCAGAGAAGAGAACGAGAGGATCAGGCAGCGTGTTTGTTCCTTCCGATACGGTGATCATTTGGCTGCTTCCTTCCTCGTACTTGGTCACCGCACCGACCTGCACACTGTAAACGCCATATTCCCCCGGGGACTCCGCTCGCAGCTCAAATGTCCCATCCGGACCCGCCACGTCCCGCGAGATGTCCTCGTCTATATCCATATCAACGAGGAGCACGATGGCTCCGCCTGCGGGAGAGCCCTCAAATTCCACGTCGCCTGTAATCACACAAGGGTGAGAGCTGTTTTGCTCAACCGTGAAGCTCGTCGAGGCTGTTGACGAATCGTCATCTGAAACCTTGATAATGAAGTCCCCGGAAAACAACCATAGGCCGTATACGGTGAGCGTGGCGCTTATGGATGAATTGGTTGCACCGTCCTCATCGTGCCAGTAATAGCCGTTGCCAAGATGCGGCACTTGACCATCCACGATCTCGAAGCCTTGGAATCGCCCATCCTCCGGATCGAGAACGCCGTCCCCATCCACGTCAATATAGACATCGAAGATCAATTCAGTTCCCGCGGCCGTTGTGTCTGCTTGAACAGTCACTGGCGTTGCCACATCGCCAAGGGTGAAAGTTGACGGCGTAACAGTAACGGTCGTCACCGCCAAGCAGTCTTTCGTCGTTAATGCGGCGGATGCGATCGCAAAAAGAAGACCCAGAAAAGCAATATGCCTTCCACGAAGGAACCGAAGTCTCATCTTTCCTCCCTACTTTCTCATGTCACAGGAATTTGCCAGTCTTGCGCAGATCAACCAGCGGCATGCAGCCGGATTGCCATCTCTTCGGCCCGGGCCAGAGGCGCTAAGTTTGTATTTCCTGTTTCGCCGCGCCCGGCCCTTGCACCCGGGCCAGGCGAGCGCTTCCAATCCGGACTCAATATTACTCCGATTCCTCTTTCACCTTGTAGAACCTCTGGCGGGCGTTGGGATCGCCCGGGCGGCTGCCGTCCATTCCCGGCGCCGTGCCTCTGTCGGTCCAGATCATCGTATCCCCTTCTTGCCGGATATCGTCCTGGGCATTCGGCACCTCGTGCCAGGTCATGCCGTTGCCGAGGGAGCCGGTGCTCCAGAAGATGCGATAACTCGCGCCGGACTGACCCTCCCAGTGCAGCTCCAAACCGCCGGTCCAGATAGTGCTCCACCGCAGGACCTGGATTGTGAGAGGTCTGTATTCCAGCGAAAAATCAATGTTCTCGATGACCTGAGAATCGCCCACGGTCACCGGAGTGGCATATTGCTGCCAATTCCACCGCAAGCCCCCCGCGTCAAGACGATATGTGCCGGGCGCAACTCGTAGAGTGTAGCTTCCGTCGTCTTCTGTTTGAGCCCAGGCCATCCAGAGGCCCGTAGCATCATCCGTAGCCCCTACCGATCCCCCTGCAACGGGCGTTACTCCGTCCTGCTGATAGACGTGCCCTTTGATCGCCGCTGAAGCTTCGAGCAGAGCGAAGTCTATGCCGGTTCTCTGCTGCGGCGCGGTCAGGGTAATGATAGAAGCCTGGTCGAAGTCGTACGTGCCGGGGTAATATTCACCCACCCAACCATCGGCGTGTGCCCAGACTTTATAGCTTCCGCTCGGAACGGAGATCGAGTAGAACCCCCCGGCGTCGGTCTGATCCCATGTCACCCATTCACCGGTTGTGGCATCCACAGCCCCAACCGAAGCGCCGGCGATCGGCGTCACCCCGCCCATCTCGTAAACGTGCCCGGTTATCGTGGCGGCGAGTCCGAGAGCGAAGTTTACTCCGCTTCTTTGCTCCGGGGCGGTCAGGGTAATGGTAGAAGCCTGGTCGAAGTCGTAAGTGCCGGGGTAATATTCACCCACCCACCCATCGGCGTCTGCCCAGACTTTATAGCTTCCGCTTGGGACCGAGATAGAGTAGGAGCCATTCTGGTCGGTATCGTCCCACGCCACCCAATCGCCGGTTGTGGCATCCACAGCCCCAACCGACGCGCCGGCGATCGGCGTCACCCCGCCCATCTCGTAAACGTGCCCGGTTATGGTAGCTCCGCGTTGAAGGACAAAATCTATTCCGCCTCTCTCTTCCGGCACATTCACGGCGATGATAGAGGCCTCATCGAAGTTATCCACGCCGTCGTAGTACTGAGAGGCCCATCCGTCCGCTTCGGCCCTGACTTTGTAGCTGCCGCTGGGAACCGAGATGGAATAGGAACCATCGTGCTCCGTATCGCCGCCCGCTACCCAGCTGCCGCTTGCGGCATCAAAAGCTGATACCCATGCGTCCGGTATCGGCGTGACGCCGTCATTCTGGAAAACCTGTCCGATTATCGTAGCGGCTGGTTGAAGAACGAAATCTATTCCGCTGGTCTCTCCCGGCGCTGAGACCGAGACGGGTGTGGCTTCATCCCAATACGGGGTGTTGAGGTAGTACTGGTCGCACCATCCCTCAACTCGGAACACGTTCACGCTGTACGTTCCCGAAGGGACCCATATCGTATAGCTGCCGTCGGGGAGCGTTTGCGCCCAGGCAGCCCAGTCCCCGGTCTCGAAATCGTCAGCCTCCACGCTCGCCTCCCCAATCGGCGCCACACCGTCATCTTCGTAAA
>JABMQX010000021.1 GCA_013203085.1 bacterium
GGTTGAGCGATAGACGCAGTAGTGACCGATATCCAGCTCAAGATTGTCATCCCAATCAAGGCTAACCTGTCCGTCACCGCCCACAGCAACGACGTTTTGAGGTGCTTGCGGTGGCAGGTCGAAAGGAGAATTGCTGCAAAGGACGTACATATGATCGACGTACAAGGTGTCTATATTTCGATTGCCAGCGGAGCTATCCGTATCATGGACTCTGATGTAGATCGTGCCTTTGGCGATGTTAGGTAGTATGTAGCACTGGTAACTGTCGTCGTCCGTGGTTTTGGTGACGGTCAACATGCTCACGTAAGAGACGCCATCGTTCGAATAGGAGAAGTGGAAGTCGTCCCCATCGGGACTCCAGGTCTTGCAAGCATCAATGCAAAAGACGACGAAGTTTCCTCCCACAATGTCGAAAGTCCAGATGTGGCTAAGCTCATCGTGCCTCCTGGAAGGTTTGCCTGCCTCCACGATCGCTTCAGTTAAAGCCTCGGCCAGGTCCTCTTGCCCTTGAGTGTCTACGTAGTAGCCAGCACTTATGTGACCGATGTCTGTCATGTGGTCGGCTGTGGCATAGTGGTACGTGGACGGAGGCACACCTGGAGTTGCTGAGACTATGTCGCTCGGACCACTTTCATTCCCGCTTTCGTCCACGGCCGTGACATAGTAGTGGTAGGTGACCCCATTAGTAAGTCCTGTGTCCAGATAGTCGCTTGATGGTACGGTTTCAACGTTTACTTGGACATATTCGCCCTCCGTAGAACAGTGAACCTTATATCCGGCCAGGTCCATCTCGGCGTTATCGTCCCAATCGATCCAAACCTGAAAATCTCCTGCCGTCGTAGTGAGATCCGTTGGAGGTGCTGGAGGAGAAGTGTCCTGAGGCACAGAGACCTCCGTTGTGGGATCTGTTCCTGCAATAAACTCCTCATAGTTGCTCCATCCGTCGCCATCGCTGTCGATGTCCGCATCACTGGGGTCTCCCGGGTCGAGGATTTCGCTGTACATATACTCCCAGTAGTTTGGAATCCCGTCCGAATCGTTGTCGCCGCTCAGATTCTCGACCATCAGTGAGTCGGCTGGTCCGACGTTCCGGGCAAGATCCTTTTCCCGGATGTAAAGCACATTTTGCGAATCCGGATCGACTACGAAAGTGAAACTTGCTGTTTCTGAGGTATCAGTCCAACCGGCGTACTGCCCGCCAAGGAGTTGGTAATTGCTGAAGTTAGAATCGGTTGGACCGCTTTCAAGAATTAGGACGATCGTGTTCTGGTCGAGCACGTCATATGTCTGTGAGATCACCGGAGCCAGCGGGACAAGAGTATCGCAGACGACGGGGGCCGATTCTGGGGAGAAAGGGCCTTCGGTAACCTCGGTCGTAACAGCAGTCATCTTGATCCTATAACTGTGTGCATTCTGGCCAGCCACAGTGTATGATTCGGTTAGCGATGTACCATCAAGTTGGTATTCAAGCCCATTCACAGAGACATACACGTTATAATGAGCAAAAGTGCCCTCTGGGGCTGTCCACACGAAGTCGAGCTGAGTATCATCGTCGTAGTCAGGTTCCTGGGCATAAGAGTATTCGATCGATGAGAAACCTGCTGCTAAGACCCAGGCGAGAGCCAGGCCGAATCGGGCAATAAACCTCATTATCATTTTTCGCGCGCCTTTCTGCCACCATTCCGGGCTACACCCCACCGATGCGCAGCTTGTCAGTGCAACACATGTGCCAGGTGAGAACCAAATAGGGACCGGGTTCCCCTCGGTGGTCGGAACCGTCCAGAGAAACCCAAATTACAGAACAGGCAGGCGAGAACGGCTTCTCACCCCTTACTCCTTGCCGTGAGGGATAACTCCCAAAAAGCGGGGCCAGCCACAGTAATATTCCGCTTCCCTCGATTACCCTCAAGGGCTGAGAAAACATGCGAAAGACATATCTGCTTTGATGTCGGGAAATGCGCGTTTTAAGAGCCGCTCGCCTTGAGTAGGGAGACTTGCTCGGAGTGGACGAGAACCACCGATGCTCGTATGGAATAGGTACATCTGCAGGAACTATCAAGTGCAGCGCGCAGAGCAGAGAACAGGTTCGACTTACTCGCCACCGGCACATCACGACGGCCCTAAGGGGTCCCGCTAATCCCTCATCAGTAGCGCAGCGGGGCAGCTTCATCTGGACGGCAAAGCATGAGCCTCGCTGGGAAACGCAGAAACAAGATCACATTCTGTGCTTCAGGACCGTGAATTCCTGCGTCATAAAGCGCGTCCTCTAACGAGCAAAAACCAGCTCACCAGATTCGTAACAACTGTCGCCTTCGTAACAGACGCTCGTATCGTGGGTTGCCAACTCGCAAAGGGCATTTTCGCCATTATCCTCGACCACAGCCGCGGAACCTACCTCGCTGACCCTCTTTTCCCGCACTTTCGAAATGGTCGCGCCGTTTACTGGCGGAAGTGCGCGATCCGCCACAGTCCACAGGTTGTGAGGTATTTATGCCAGCCCTTGCTATCGTTTATGTTCCGCACGCGGTTACTTACGCTTGATGACAATTTGGCTACCGGCCTTGCTGATCACTACTTGCTTGATCGTCACGAGGCCCCATCTGTCGGCCGTAACCTCACCGGAACCAGTGCTCTTGTCCTCCCGCATCCGGGTGTTCGTCCATGTAAACTGCTCGCCAGGCTTGGCGGTGAACTTCTGACAACGGCGGGGCGTGATGTCCATTGTCGCCGAGTCAGCAGGGGAAGCGAACTCGGGCTGTGTATCCGAGCCAGCCAGCCAAACCGTAACCGCCCATGTATGCGGTTCATCAACCATGCTCTCTGGGTCCCAGCGCTGGTAGAGATTGATCCCGCCCTCTTTGTCCGCGTACTTCTGGAAGTCGTCATCAAACCTGCCGGGATAATAGGACCCTCTGGGGTGCTCAGTTTGAGGGCTGGTGTCCAAAGAGCAGTTGGAGAAAGCCGGCAGCGATTGATGTAGCTTGATACGCGGGACCATGTCGTGGATCACGCCGCGGGCCAGTCCGGGTCCGTTGGTCATCCACACGGCGGCAAATGAACGACGCGTTTCTTTCATCGCGCCGATGAACTCCTGCCACGGCTTGAAGCCAAAATCCCCCAAGCTGTGATCGGGAAACGCGCCGTAGGCCGGCCAACATACCCAGTAAGGCAGTTCGACCGTGGGATTCTCTCGGACCCAAAGAGCGAGGTCGAGATAATCCTGATGGTTGATGCCCAGCCAGTTCTCGCCATGGTCCGGCTGGCCCCAGCGCCAGTAATGCTTACGGCCTTCGCGGCTCGTCTTCATATTGTTGTGACCATTCGACATAACCACCGCGAAAAGGTCACCGTGTCGTAAGGCCCAGCCTGCGAATTGGCCCCATATGTAGACGCGTTCAGGATCAACGAACAGGCGCGGCTTCTCCATGGCCCATGCGCTGGCCTCTAAGACACGCCGCTGTTCGTGGTTCCAGACCACCCCTGTATCGAGCTCGCGGAGTGTGCCTAAGCACTCGTGATCTCCGGCCCATAGCGTACCTTCCTCTGCCAAACCGATAGTGATTGCTCCGCTGACATGACGCCGTGCGGTATGCCAGCCCGGGTCGCTCATCTCAGTCGCGCTGCAGCCGTAGGTGCCCAAATTTACATACAGCGGGAGTCGCTGGACAGGGGACGGGGCGGGCGTGTCGGGATAGCGGACGATGTAGACTTCGACTGGCCGAGGCGAATGGATGAGCGGCGGCTCCAGCCAGCAAACGTAGACATCCACAACCGGGGGCTGCTCTTGGCCAGTCTGGGGCTCACGCGTCCGCTGATAGATAATTGCCGGGAACTTGGCCGGACTCTCATCGATCGCAACGGTTAGGCTCTGCCCGGCGGTGAGACGATCCACCGCTTCGCGGCCATCAGCCGACACGGTCACTGCATAGTAATGA
>JABMQX010000256.1 GCA_013203085.1 bacterium
CACGGGAACGTTCTTCACAAGATGCCGACGAAGAATCCGAACCTTCTCCTCCGGTGAAAACTTTCTACGTTTCCCCGAAATGGTCATTTCCACCGTTCTCCCTCTATGCTAACTGACCACGAGGAAATGTCCAATTCCGTCTGAAGCATAACACTGGCAGCATGGGGTCTCGGCTAATCGCAAAAAGGACAGAGACTTTTTCGACAATATCGCATAAAATCTGTCAGTCTTTTTGCACTCAAAAGGGAAGGACCCTGCGAATGGTTCATGGCGTTGGGATTGACATCATCGAAGTCGAAAGAATCCGGAAAGCTATTGTGAAATATGGCGAGAGGTTCATTCGAAGGGTTTTCACGCCCAACGAAATCGCCCACTGCACCGGAAAGGCCGATACTTACCTTCGCTACGCGGCACGCTTCGCAGCGAAGGAAGCGGCGTTCAAAGCTCTCCGGGTGCAATGGCGCAAAGGAATGAGGTGGCTCGACTTCGAGACCCTGGGCACCGAATCTACGCCTCCCTCGCTCCGATTGACCGGCGGCGCCGCCTCCATGCTGCAGGAAGCGGAAGTGTCAGCACTGCACCTTTCGATCTCACATGATCGCCACTATGCCGTCGCTGTCGTTGTGGCCGAAAAGGGCGACACAGCCACGGAATAGTCTCAACGTAGAAGCTCGTTGTCCGCTCGCGTCCCTTCCGGAACAGTCGTCCCCGGCAAAACGACGCAATTCGACAACCAGCAGCCTTGCCCGACGGTGCTTCCGGTGCCCACGTAAACGTTCGGTCCAATATGCGCCCCCTTGAGCACCTCGCACCCCTCCTCGATCAGGACCGGCTGCTCGATTTCCACACCCGGAATCTCAAGTCCCTCGTCTCCTCCCTTCTTCCTCAAAGTCTCAAGGTTTATCTCGAGAAGGTCTTCAGGCGATGTCACCGTTTTCCTCCAACCGATCACCGTATATCCGATTCTGCCTCCGTCATCAATGAGCATTTGTATCGCATCCTGCAGCTCATACTCGCCCCTCTTCGACCGCTTCACGCGAGGAAGGTACTCCGTGAGCCTCGGACCGAAAACGTACAGGGGGATAGAAGCGAGGTCGGTCTCGATCTCCTCAAGGGAAGGTTTTTCAACGATGCGCGCGATTCCTCCCGAGCCCAAATACACTGCCGCGCTTTTCCCCGCAATCTGTGCCTTTTTCATTCGCAGCAGACACATCGTCCCGTCGAAGTCTCGCTCGCAATGCGTGTGATACAAATCTGACACAGCACCCTCCTCAAAGAGATTATCACACGCCGCCAGCAGAAAGTCTGACTCGATGCCAATTTCCTCGGCGACTCTCTTAAGGGCATCCGCCATGCCCAGAGGAGCAGGCTGAACCACGAACTCGATTTCCGCCTCGGGAGGGGGATTCTCCTTCAGGAAAAGCGCGATGTCCTGATCTGGCTTTCCAACAACGATGACGAACCGCCGGATCGGCGTCTCCGCAAGGATTTGCTCCATGATCCTCGCCGTAATCGGAATCCCAAGAATTGGCAGCATAGCCTTGGAAATCTTCTGAGACACATCTCGCAGTCGTTTGCCGACACCGCCAGCCAGGATGACGGCCACCATTTTCCTATCCTCCTTCGTTGTTGACGCAGCAACTGTTCAGAGAAACACGAGGGCCCCTCCCCCATATTTCCGCCATCATACAACGAGTCCTCTCCTTTGGCAACAACCCTCACAGAGCCGAACTTCGCAGGCCTGCCGCACCGCAAGAGAAGAGGAAAAATCGCCCCCAATCTGGACATCCGCTCCGTTCTCGATTATGCTTACTACAAGGTAGAAGTGTCGCTGACAATTGCTCTCAGCCTGATGATGGTAGTATCGGTGTCTTCGCACAGCGGAATTAGCAATATCAATCCTCTGACTTTCACAGAGTGCGCCGTGAGAAAACTGGGACAAGCCCTCGCTATCCTAATATTGACCTTGTACTGCTCTGGGGTACGATCACAGGTTCTCATCAACGAGATGATGTATCACGATGTGACGAATGATCGGGCGGAGGAGTTTGTGGAGCTGTACAACGCGGGGGCTGGCGCGGTCAATCTTGAAGGATGGCGCTTCACGGGGGGGATCACGTTTGTCTTTCCTGCCAGGGTCGTCATCGAAGGCGGAGGATACGTCGTCCTCTGTGCGGATTCGGCGATGTACGTCCTGCGTCATCCGGAAGTCCTCAACATAGTGGGGGATTTCACCGGGCGTTTGTCAAACGGGGGCGAGACGATCACGCTCCTCGACGAGCTTTCTCGTGTAGTTGATTCCGTTGGATACGGCGATTCCTATCCCTGGCCTTCCTCCGCTGACGGCGATGGTCCCTCTCTGGAGCTAATCCACCCTCTTCTGGACAGCGATGCGGCGGCGAGTTGGGAGGCGAGCTTCAACGACGGGGGCACGCCGGGCAGGGTAAACAGCGTGTTCTCGAAGCAGAGGCCCGCAGCGGATGCGGGGGAGGATCGGTTCGTCGCCGAGAGGAGTATTGTCTCCCTCGACGGGAGCGGGAGCGAGGACGAGGACGGCGAGATCGTTTCTTTTGCATGGATTCAAACCAGTGGACCGACTGTCACCGTTGTGGGCGGCGAGACTTCAACCCCTCGCTTCGAGTCGCC
>JABMQX010000257.1 GCA_013203085.1 bacterium
CGGCGCTGACGGGCGCCTCACGCTCCACAGGAGGTCCGGCGTCAGGGACCGGAGACCGAGACATCCGGCGGAGCGGGCGGTCCGGTTTCTTCTGGCGGTCTGACGTTGAATTCCACTCGCCTGTTCTTGGCGTGGTCCGCCTTTGTTCTCTCCACCACGGCGGGTCTCAGCTCGCCATAGCTGACCGTGCTCACCCGCGAGGGTGAAATGTCCTTCTCGACAAGGTAGTCCCCAACTGCCCGTGCCCTGTTCATTCCGAGGGCGTAATTGTACCGCTCGGTCCCGCAGGAACACGCATGGCCTTCCAGGATCACCTTCATGTTGGGATACTCTTTCAGCCTCTCGGCTGCCTGGTCCAGGACCTGTTTCCCGAGTGGTGTCAGCTCAAACTTATCGAACTCGAAATGGACCCAATCCTCCAGAGTCAAGCCCTCGACGGCCTTCAGCGGTTTGGGAAGCTTTACGACACCGATCTCTTCCTCTCCAGGAATGAGAGGGCCGGGAAGCGCTTCCGGGCCGGGCCCCTCGCCCTCGAACCGAAGGACATAGACGTACCCTCTGTTGCCCCAGAGGACATTGCCTTCCTCGCCGGGTATAGTGGGCCACCACCAGTATCCGGGTCTCACCGGGTCCGGCTGCGGCGCCGGCAAGGCCTTGCTCGGCCACCACGCCAACTGGTCCATGGGCACGCCCGGCGGCTTTTCAGGCGGGGCAACGCAACCACCTATTCCCCACGCCAGGGCAAGCAGGACCACCGGGCAGAGAAAAGACCTTCTCGACATTGCCATCATCCCCCTTTCTGACTTTTCTGTTTTCGATTGGAGATGCACTGTCCTGCGGTGAACCCCTCACCAAGCCGCCTACCGTCAAAGGCGAAGCTAACATCCACGCAACCACATTTACACTTAGCTCGGTCTCCCTTATCTACTATCCGCAGCCCCTTTTGTCAACGGTTTAATTCCGAGCTTGGAGACCTTTCGATCCGAAGCCTCGAGAACCTCAAACTCCATTCCGTAGTGTTGAACCTTTTCTCCGGGCTGAGGGACCTTGCCGGTGATCACGGTCAGAAGTCCCCCGATGGTCTCGGCCTCTTTGTCCGGGATTCGGGCGGAGAATTCTTCGTTGAATTCCCTGATGCTCATCCTCCCCTCGACCACCACTTTTCCTTTACGGGTGCTAATTCTCTTTGGAACGCGGCCCTCATATTCGTCCGTGATTTCCCCGACAACCTCTTCGACTATGTCCTCCATGGTCAGGATGCCGCAGACCCCCCCGTACTCGTCAACAACCACGGCGAATTTTCCCCCTCGCCGCTGAAAGTCCAGAATAATGTCGTCCACGGGTTTGGTCTCCGGCACAATATACGGTTTGCTTATGAGACCTTCGACCACGCGTTCCGCGTGGTCCTCGATGCCCATCAAATCCGCCGCGTCCACAGTGCCCATAATTCTGTCAATCCTTTCCCGATAAATCGGGATGGTTGAGAAACCCGATTTTTTCATGAGGTTGATGACGTCCTCCACCGTGCTCTGCAGAGGAGCAGCGGTTACCTCGATCAAAGGCACCATCACCTCCGCGGCGCGGGTGTCCTGAAGATCGAATACCCGGTGGAGCATATCCAGCCCATACTCGTGGGAGAAATCCCCTTTTCTTCTCGCCTCCAGCAGGAGGCGGATTTCTTCTCGTGAGGCGAAGGGAATTATGCTACCCACTTTTCCGCCGAAGAGTGCCGCGACCTTCAGGGAAACGAACGTCGCCGCCTGAATCGCGGGCAGAAGAACCCAATAGGCTCGCCTCAACGGAGTGATGGTCCAGCGGACAAGAGACGTGCTGTGGGTCCTGAACAGCGACATCGGCACGATCTGCCCGAACATGACCACCAGCGGCAGCATGGCCGCCGTGGCAATCAGTGCGCCCCAACTGTCGCTCTTTGTCAGGTATTTGTTGACCAGACTGCTGGCAACCGTGGACCCCATAACGACGAAAATATTCACTCCCACCAGTGTCGTCCCCAAAAGCCGCTGCGGGTTGTCTATGAGGCGCTGGATCAGCACAGCTTTCGTGTCTCCTTGCTCGGCGAGGTGCCTTAACCGGATCCTGTTGAACGAGATCAATCCCATCTCGGACCCGGCGAAAAACGCCTGCCCCAACAAGGACAAAACTATCAGAATACTTCCAGTCAGCCAGTCCATCTCGCCTGAGTACTATCCCTTATTCTTCCGTTGGAGGCTTCTTCTGTTTCACGAGGACCTCCTCGATTTTGCTCTTGGAGGCTTTTCTGATCTCGAAATGAATTTCGTCGGTCTCCCAAACATCGCCGGGGCGAGGTATCTTCCCCATCCTGTTCATCAAGAACCCGCCGATGGTCACGCTCAGCTCGTCCGAAATGGAGGACGAAAACAGCTCATTGAACTCGCTGATTGGCAACCTGGCATTGACAACGGCTGTATCCGGCTCGAGGAAAACGTGATTTCGTGATGCGGATTTGGCGGCGCCGAGGTGCCCGACGAGAGATTGCAGGACGTCCTCCAGTGTGATAAGCCCCGAAATGCTGCCGTACTCATCCACGACGAGGGCAAAATGCGTCGCCCTCGCCCTGAACTCCGTCAATAGTCGGGCGAGGGGCATCGTCTCCGGAACGAAATAGACCGGCCTCAACAGACCGCGAAGGCCGGACCTGTCGAGTTCCCTTTTCGAGGCGAACAGAAGGTCCTTCGCGTACAGCAGCCCGAGGACGTTGTCAATGTCACCCGTGTGCACTGGCACCCTGGTGTACTTCTTCTCGCGGAATGTCCCGCGGACTTCCTCAATAGGTGTGGACAGGTCGAGAGAGAATATCTCGGACCGGGATTTCATCATCTCCCGCACTTGTCCGGTCTCGATCTCGAAAACCCCGTGAATCATTGCTTCTTCCCTGCGGTCCAGTAGCCCCTGACTAACCCCTATTTTGACGGCGGTCCTCAGCTCTCCCTCCGATGCATCCAACTCCTCTGGTTTCACCATCCGCGAGACCAGTCGTATGATGTTGTTCGCCACCCGCTCCAGCACAACCCGTATCGGACGCACCGAAATGGAGAACGCGTGGATGAACGGCGCCACCCTCATCGCCAGCTTCTCCGAATTCTGGATGGCGTAAGTTTTGGGGGCGATTTCTCCGAAAATGAGGATGAGCGTCGTCATAGCCAAAACCGAGACAAGATACCCCGCTCCGCTGGAAAGACCCGACCGCTCGAAGAGCCCCCGGAAGTACGACGCCGAGAGACTCGACGCGAGAATGTTGACCAGCATGTTTCCGATCAGGATTGTAACGATAAGACGCCGGGGGCGAGCGAGGAGATAAGCCACAAGGCGCGGTCGTTTCTTCCTCTCGCCGCGGAACTTCCTGACCTTGATGTGGCTAAGGGAAAACAGGGCAGTCTCCGACCCTGAGAAAAAGGCCGAAAAGACCAGAAGGATGAGAACCAAGACTATTTCGTAGTGCACTTCGCCGGACCTTTCCCCGCCTGCCTCACGGCGCTTGCCTTCGGACAGATTTTACCGATTATCGTCATCCCTAAAAGTGACGGAATTTCACGCGTCCTCTCGTCATAAAAGTTCTGGCTTCAGGGCTCAGCGACGTTCAGCCCGGACCCCCCTTCATCTCGAGACCGATTCGGGGAAGCGCATGTATTCCTGGAGCCTGTCGGTC
>JABMQX010000258.1 GCA_013203085.1 bacterium
CACCCACAAATCCCATATCCACGCCATCTTGTTCCAGGCCCAGAAATTGATGATCCCAAGGCCAACCACTACTCCGTTGTCATCCTCAATGACCAACCACTGAGTGTCGCCCTGCTTAAGCAGTTTTTTCAGTTCCTCTGCGGTGCGCACGCAACTGAACTCTGCACAGCGTGCAGCATCACTTGCTTTTGCCCGGCGAATCTTCACATTCCCACTCCCGGCCTCGGAGAGTATCCTTTGGCAAAGCTTCCCATGCTTTGGGCCGCTGCTTTGGCATACTCGGTCCTGGACAGCGTGCCTCGCCTGATACGCCGAATCGGTTTGCTGTGATAGGCCTTCCGAAATGCCTTGACGCGCTGGACGTCGCGGCTGCGCCAAACTCGCCAGCCACGCCAATCACGTTCAACATCATCGACCAGCCCCTCATCCAACCACCTTAGAAGGGTACTCTTGGATACGCCAATACGCTTCGCCACTTCAACGGTACTTAGCATCAATTCGTCCTCAATTAAGATAAATATATTTGGTATATTTATATAATATCCCGTCTTTGTCAAGACTTTTCCATTAAAATTTTGAAAAATCGGTTATTTCGGATAATATGATGGTGTATAAGGTATCCGAAACAGCCGAGAAAAATCGTTCGGGCCCCAGAGGTCCAAATTACCCCCCGGCTGCCTAATTCGGCCCTCACCCCCCTAATCAAAAGACTATATGCCTGCCCTCTGAGACACTCGTTCGGATGCTTATCGTGGCGAAGAACGGTGATGCTCTCTTCAATCTTATCGTATTCCGGCTCTTCGGAGGACGTCGAGCTCACTTTCCCGAACACGAGTGCTGACATTGACTTGAGCGGCGCCTCTGCCTCGGCGGCTCTGGGCATTCTGTTTTGAGTTTACCTACGACACCCGGACACGTCTGAGCGAACAGCCAGCTCTACACTTTCACTGGTCCTCGTCCACTTCAGCTCATCTTGTGCTTGATAAGGATGTAGCCTTGCATGACAAGACGTACCTACTAATCGACAAAATCCGCCTGCACGGTTTTGCGCAAAGTCTGTATTGGTAACCGACTGAATTATCGTCCATTACAAACAACTGATGGCTCTTTTTTCCACTGTACTCGACCAGGCCCGAGCCGTTGCCTCCTGTCGGCGGCTGGTTCGAGCCCCCGGTGGCCTCAATTTTTCCATAGTTCTAAAAACATGGGAAGCTGAGCTCAACTCTGTGCGAATCTCGTTTTGACACCCCGTTCGATATATCCACCACAACTCTGGAAGCTGCCCCGCCGATCCCATCTCGGACGGGCTACTCGATATCTTTAGAATTCGGCGCCGCGTGAAACGCGTTTTCGAGCTTTCCGGGAGAGGTACGCCGTGCTCTGGCGAAAGCGCGCGATCTTCTTCTGGCAAAGGGAGGCGATGGTTATCCCGGCATGAAGGGCTTGGGTTCGGGGAGCGGGTGGCGTCCAACGATGTCATCGCCCTTGCCGCCGTCGTCCACAAGGTTCTCGCCGGCGCTGTAAACGATGTAGCCGTTCTCGGTGCGTGTGTATTTCAAGGGCTGGTTCGTGAACGGATCATTCGGGATTCCTTTGAGCTCATCCAGGCCCTCGGGATAGTTGGAGCTTTTGTTCCTGTAAACCTCGAGGGCAATTACCGTGGTGATGATAGCTTTCGTTGTTTTGGCGGTGGAAAATTGTAGCCTAATCCTGCGGAAAGAGGGAATGACGTACGAGGCCAAACTCCAGAAGCGATCTTCCTCGTCAACTTTCTCCAACAGTTTATCTCCCTGGGCATAAGCCATGTGGTCGGGCAGCTCATTCCACTTGTCTACCGCATCCCAGACTCGGCGGAATACCGCCATGGTGTCAGAGCGAGAAAGGGGGCGAAATCCGAGAGACGGACCGAGGTCCATCAAAAGAACTCGTGCCCCTTCCCGCCATTCAGAGACGGACGATACGAGGACCTCTCTCCGACACTCGAAATCGTGATCCAGTACTGCCATCTCAACGGCCTTGTCAACTGACATGACCGCATGGTAGTTCTGGACGACCCTGCCGAGAACGTCCAGTCTCTCGTGAACGTAGGTGACGGTCGGCGTATCGAGGCGGTTTCTGAGAATGCAGCTTTCGATGGCTCCCGCCGACATGTTTTTGATGACAGCGCCCAGCGCGCCTTCGACGAGACTGGGGGAGGCCGTGGAGATATGATGCCCCATCTTCGCGATTGCCAGATAGAGATTGAGGGCCTCCCGGTGTTTGTTCTGGTGCTCGAGGTATTTTCCCTCGAAAACAATGAGTGTGGTCGTCTCCCGCACGCGGATGAACGATAGAGAAGACCGGGGCCAGAACGGATACTCGGGGTTCCTCAACAGCCGGAATTTGCAGTCCTCATTTTTCGCTCCTTCCCGGAAGGCGGTGATGGCCGCGGCGTTTTGCTCGAGCCAGGGGATGAGCGCCTCTGCTTCGTTAATCCAGACATTGTCAACAACGTAGTTGTACACGTCCTCATGCCCCGGGGCTCCAGCATACAGGTCAAACGTTCTGTCATATTCGATAGCAGCGTTTTGATCATCCGGCACTTCCCTGATCGGAAAACCTATTTCGACCAGCTCGTGTTGGGGATAATTCAGCCACGTGTCCCTGCTGGTCTTCTCCTGCTTGACACTGTGACCGTATCGGGACATGGCAAGAGCAAGCCCGATGAGCATGTATGCCGTCAGGACAGACAAAACAAATCCGATTCCTTTTTCCTTATTCATTGTATGTCCCCTTGTTAAGCGAACAACGCGAATGTTGATAATGAGCTCGATCCCAACAACCAACCCGTACCACACCATCCACCATAAGAAAACGACGGCCGTTGCTTTCCAAAGCCGAAACTTCGAAACAAGCCAAATGCCCAGAATCGTCAGCGAGAGCGACCAAAGAGTGAATATATCGATGTGGCTGAGGAAGATGGAAGCAAGAAGCTGCGACGTTGGGCTGCCCAGCATCAAATTCGGAAACAATGCCCGCAAGCCGGTGTGCAGCTCAATCCCTGGATCCATCACCCTTATGGCGTTCGCCGCAAGCCCCCGCAGGAATAAGGGGAAGTGAGCATAAGCCGCAACACAAAGGAGAGAATAGAAGCGAGCTTTTCCCTCAAACAGCTTGCCCAAAAGCCACAACGCACCTCCTTTAACCGCGAAAAAGAGAACAAGAAGCGTGCCACCGCATGTGCGTCCAATCCTCCCTATCGCATCCATCTGACTTGCAGGGTGATGTGGCCACAACACCACCCGTGAGTCGCGACGTACGTTAAAGGCAGCACATTTTTGTTTGTCTCGGGTTCCCGAACTCTCCGATTTTGGGATAGCAGAATATTCTGGAGGTCGTGAAAAAGAACGCGATCAGCTGGGAAAGGATTGGCCGTTGCCGAATTTCAACGGAATGACTGCTGGCGGGGCGCTGCAGCAAGTCCAAGAGGTGTGGCCGATATCCTTCAGTGGGGCCTTTTGTTAAAGCGGGTGTCAAGCCGCGCTGCCGTCTACCCTGCATCCCGTGGCTCCCACTCTGTCATTCAGGCGCCGAATAACGGCG
>JABMQX010000005.1 GCA_013203085.1 bacterium
AGCCAAGAGTTGGACAGGATAACCCCGCGGAACGCGGGGATAATCCTGAAAATCCTGTTAATCCCGTCTGATATTCCTCTGCGGTCTCTGTGTTCTCTGCGGTTACATCCTGAGCCGCCGGTAACTGAGAGGTTACGCGGCTGAGGAATTTCGTTTTCCCCGATTCGGATTTCGACTATACTGCATGGGCTAAGGCGATTCGCGAAACTCGTGCGGAGGGCTGTTCCATGCATTTGACGGCTGAATTGGGCTATGAGGCTGAGAAAACGACGCTCTTGCGCAAGCAGTTCGCTCAATCAGGCATCCACGCAGCAGGAAAAAAGGAGCGCCCGAGGATGAGAATAAAGTTGGGGTTTCTCATAGTGTTCGCTGCTGTCGTTCCCTTTGCGTCCGCAAGGGAAGACTGGCCGCAGTTCAAGTATAACTCGATACATTCCGGAAATGTCCCGGGCAGAAACGTCACGACGCCCCTCGGATTGCTGGGAACGGTGCCGCTGACAGATGCCGTCTTCACGGCGCCGGCTGTTTCCGGCGGAAAGGTCTTTGTCGTGGACGGCGCCGGTGTCGCATTCTGCATAGATGCCGTCTCGCTAAAAGTCCTCTGGAAGGTCCCCACCCGAGGAGGGAAGGCCAACTGCAACAATATCTCCTCCCCGGCAGTGGCCGGCGACTATGTGCACTTTGGCACAATGGCAGGCTCTTACTACGTCTTGAAGGCGAGCGATGGGACCGTTGTCAAAGAGATCTCCTGCAAAGAGCCAATCTTCAGCACCCCTGTCGTGGGGGAGGGCGGAGTGTACTTCGCAACCCTGGGATCTCGCGTCTATGCGTTGAAGCCAGATGGGACCATCCGCTGGGTGTGGGACTTCGTCAAGGAGCGGCTGCATTTCCAGGGCGACCGGTGGAGCGGGGAAGAATGGGGCAAGCGGAACAAAAGGGTTACGTGGCGCGAGCAGTTCTGCTGTTCGAGAAACATTGCTCTTCACGGGAAATTGCTCGTCATTCCGGCCGGGGGTTCCATCGTGTGGCTCGAGGATGCGGGTGACCGCCCTGTCCTTCGCCAGGTCTACGCGCCGAACGAGAGTCCCTCGACTCTGGGACTGAGCATGGACGAGGCAGGAACGGTTTACAAGCAGTGGTACAGGCGGGATAACGGCGGCCGCGTCGAGATTCTCAGGCTCGTTGACGAGGAAATCAAGACCGACTTCGTCCACGGAACCCAAACAAGCTATGCGGGGGAAGGCAGCATGAGCTTCTCGTCGGTGAGTGTACGAGGCGACGCGGTGTACCGGTGCCGGCCCGAGGAGTACTTCGGTTTCTGCAAGCATACCCGCGGAGCGCCTGCGTTGTTTCTTGGCGGAGCGCCATCTATCGCCTCGCCGGTCCTACTCGCCGATAAGGGCGTCTTCGGCGGTCTCGACGGGAGACTCTACGTCGTCCCGCTCTCAGACGAAGGAAAGGTCTGGTCCTTTGAAACTGCTTTTGGGAAGCCGATTACGGCGCCGGCTGCTGTCTGCGACGGGCGAATCTACTTCGGTTGCGAAGATGGATACTTGTACGTTTTGGGACCGGGGGGAAACTCTCCGCTGCCAAGCAAAGGCCTCGAACTATGGCGGATTCGCAGCCCCCTGACCGGGAAGTACACTGACTCGAAATACGACTGGCATACCAGCTTTGGCAACATGGCGAACACGAACGTGAACCGCCAGGGAGTGAAGCCGCCGTTCAAGATGCGGTGGATTCGCCGTTTCGAGGGGACTGTCAAACACTTTTCTGTCTGCGGCGGCGGGCGGATGTACACCCACACGGCGGAAGGTCAAATCTTCGCGGTTGAGCAGGAAACGGGCAGACTGCTGTGGCGAACTTACTTCCCAGGGGTGCACGTCTCCTACACCTCCCCGCTTTATCACAAGGGCCGCCTGTATGTCCCCCAAGCCGGACTGAAGAAGTCGTTTTTACGGTGCTTCGACGCCTCGACGGGGAAGGTGCTGTGGGAGGCGCCGTTCACGGGCTCGCCGAGCTGGAACCGCCAGCAGCCGCCGATCGTTTACAGAGGACTCATTATCTACCCGTTCAGCACAGGGAAGTACACGGCTCGGCAATGGCTGTTCGAGCACCAGAGCACGTTCGGCTTCCCGAAAGACCAGAAACCTCTCCTCAGGGCGTGGGACAGTGAAACCGGGAAGGAAGTGTGGACCAAGGATTTCTCCCAGTTCGGCGCAGGCGGCGACGACGCGGGGATATGCCTTATGGACGGCGTCCTCTACTACTCTTGCTACTTCGGCGACAAAGAACCATCGGGCGTCACGGCGGCCATTGAGCCGGCGACCGGCCGCACGCTTTGGGCGACCGACAAGTATTCCGTGCACGCAGGATGTACAATTTCGGGGAAGGATGGGCGGCTATACCTCGGCGGCTACAACCCGGTGGAAGGAAAGATAAACCGGATATGGTGCCTGGACGCCCGCGACGGTTCTCTGGTATGGAAATCGCAGCCGGTCTATCGGGCGATCCATGTCATTGCCATAAGAGACAAAACACTCTTCACTCATGCCCAGTATAAGGAAAGCTATCTGCTCGACAGGGGCACCGGGAAAATTCTGACAACGCTCGAAGAGGGATACCGCTGCACCCGCTTTACGGTTTCGGAGCCGTATCTTCTCGGGGCGAATATGGATATTTACGACCTGTCGCGGGGAGGCTTTTCGCTTGTCTCGACGGGGCCGGCGGTGGATGTGCTCCTGTGCGTTGGAGCCAACGTGTCCAACGGCCGCATTTTCTTTACGGCCAACGGCGGGGGGTTACAGGCTTGCCAGGTTTGCGGCGATGAGGCCGCGTCCTTCGTCGCTCCCTGGGAGGTAACGAAATAGGAACTGAGGTCGGCACAGCGCCTATCACAACGGTGACCGATAAGGGAATAGTCGTGCAGGCGGTGCGATTTCGACCCGCGTTGTCATTCCGGCCCTCGGTTCAGTGCCAGATAGGGAAATGAAAAAAACACGTTCGAGCACACGGCCGGACCCGTAACTGAGCGTAGCCTCTCGAAAACGTGTCCCATTGGGTCATCCCAGAAGAGACAACGAGTTACTTCGCTTGTTGGATCGCCTCGCGCAGTTTCTGCTCCGCCTCCGCTCCCCAATATCCGCACTCGAGCTCAAGGAAGACGGAAGTGTAGGGCACCGTGAGGTTCGTTTTGAGAATCAACACCCGGAACGTCTTTGCCGCCTCGTCCAGCTTGGCAATTAGCTCGTCATGCGGCACTGCCTTAACCGATCGCTTCTCGAGCAAAGCGGCAAGCTCCTTACGGTACGCACCGATCCCAGGCGCGTCTTCTTCCGATACGTATTGCATCTCGGCATCGAGGTACACGGTCGCACGAACGTGCCTGCAATCGTCCACGGCTTCCAGGACTGCCTTGACCACTTCAACCTGCCCGGCGCCTGTTGCGATGGTCTCGATTCCGGCTCGGCTCTGCGCCGGATAGGCTGAGTCCGCAATGAGAATCCAGTTGCGGTGCCCGAAAACGGGCAGGTCCCGGGCAAGCTTGTCCCGCCAACCAGCCCCAGTGCTGACACAGCCGGTGATCAACACGGACAACGCAAGGGCTGCCGCAAGACCGGTCCCCTTCATCTTCTTTCCAATGGTTTTCCGCATAGTCTCACTTCCTTTCATAGCACAGAGTATCATCCACAACAGTTACACTCACATCTTCATTCAGTTATCTCCGCCTGCACACCCTCCCACGGCGCGGAGAGGCCTGCGAGACTGCCGGATGTCCATAACTCTCGCGATTCGCCATCATAACACACCGGACCTGGCGAGAACAAAATGAAGCCAACCA
>JABMQX010000259.1 GCA_013203085.1 bacterium
CGCTCTATTTCGAATATTGATATCTTCTCCTTTGGCTTGCCGAGGTTTTCTCCCGGCCACCATTTCCGGGACGGAATGACTGATGAGGACATCAAGGAAGCACAAGGAGGTTGCGAGCTCTCAGCCAAAATCATCGGAGCCAAAACGTACTCCGTGGTAATCCTGGACGAGATACTCGGACTGGTACGGCTGGGTGCTCTCCGGGAAGAACAGGTCTGTTCCTTGATGGAGCTTTCCCGCAGGCCACCGGAAACAGAGCTCATCCTCACCGGACGAGTTGATTCCCCTTCGCTGATTCAGAAAGCAGACCTTGTAACTGAGATGCGAAAGGTCAAGCACTACTTCGATTCCGGCAAACCTGCACGGAAGGGCATCGAATATTGAGCCGGAATCCCCGCACTGCTTGTCCGAACAAGCGTTCCTCATGGGAACTGGAGAAGGATCTCACGCGAGTTCCTCGCAGAAAAGGTTCTCCCGGATCCCTTGCGGCAGGTCCTCCACCCGGCGAAAACGAAGTGACGGCCGTCCCGGAGGGAAAGTCGTGATGTGCCATTTCAGTGGAACACCGATCTCCTCTGCCATCTTCTCCGCCCGCTGTATCTCCTCGTCCGAATCGTTCGTCCGAAACAGAATATATTTCCATATCACTTCCGGCTTTTTCAGCCCTCGCCCGTTACGGGTCTGCACGATTCCCCGCATCGCTTCCAGAACCACCCCCAGATTTCCTCGCACACGATATTTTTCGTAAGCGCTCTGCGTCGCCCCGTCCACCGAGAAAACAAGGCGGTCAATTCCCGATTCTACAATCGCTTCCTGCTTCTCTTTCGTCTGAAAGAAATGCCCGTTCGTGTCGGACAGAATAAAGGTTCGAGGATTCACCTTCTTCGCATACGCCACCATGGAGATGGCGTCCTTGTGGAGAAACGGCTCCCCGAAGTTGTAGAAATTGATTGTCTCCGTGTAAGGACCAGCTTCGTCTATGAGTGCCCGGAATTCATCGAAGGTCATGAACATTTTCCGACGGTGCTTGCGGATCAGCCTTTGGTCGCAAGCTCTCTGCGGGCACCTCAGATTGCACGCCGCTGTCGGTTCAATTTGCAGAATGGGCGGGTACTCCGGCAACTCCGGCTTCTCCCTCAGCAAATATGGATAACCATTGAGCGTTTTCGCGAAAGGCACCGGACACCCCCGGCAGAAATACGGCATTCTCCCCGCCAGCCACTCCCGGCGGATTCTCGTGTACAGCTCCCCATGCCAAAGGGCTTTTATCCCCGACCGAACATTCCCCGTGAGCAGTTGTTTCAGTGATGTGCCGCAATTGCATGTGGTGTCGAGGTCGCAGTATATTACCAACCCTCGCCACGGCCACATACAAACCCCTTCCGGCCGCTCCCGCCGGAGGATCGGGACACTCTGACGCAACGGGTAGTAAAGGCTTCGCTTGACAAATCCCTTCCAGTTCAAAACGCAGTTCCTCCTCCGTGGCCCGCGTTCGAAGACATGCCACCACCGCCGGTCCCCTCTGACCGCGCGAGCAAACGTGAATTGAAGAAATCTCTGTTCTTGTGTGCCTTCCGACGTAACCACGAAGCTTATAGGTTACCCCTCGCCGAAAGCCAAGGCGCCCGACGCCTCGTCCTCGCTCCCGGGCTGGCCACCTTCGTCCCGATGGCAGAGGCTCGCCGTTTCCACGGAACCTCGATTTGCGATACTGCAGCCTCGGATAGCAGGCACGCCGTCAACATCTCTTGTCCTCGAGAGGACACACACGCTTCTCACGAAACGATAGCTCATTCCGACGGGGGGCGAGAAGAAGAGGTGGCAGAGGAAGAAGTGAGAGGCGAAGACGCTGTCCCCTGCGAAGCCTCGTCGCCGATCTCCACTCCGGATTGTCTCAGAAGCACGCTGACCAGAAAGGCCATTATCAACCCGCTCAGAGCGATCAGGAGGACCAAATCGGTGTAAGTCAGTGTCGCATACCTGTTGGTCACGAACCGCGACAAGAACCGGGGAATCAACCCGCCCCGCAATCTCTCTCCGGAGCCCGCTGTTATGAAAACCATCATCACCGTCGCAGCGATCACCGCAGGGATTGTGAATTTCACAAATAGGACGATCATCGCCGCCTCTGCCAGAACGATGAGGCACAGGTCAATGGCAAATAGATTTGCTCGGTAAAGCGGCGTGAGGTCGCTAAAGCCACGCTCCTTCATCGCGGATCTCTCCCGGCCTTCGGAAAACGCCGTGGAAGAGCCTTCTTCCGCAGCCACATCTCGATCGTAGTGCACCATAACCGCAAACATTACGAACATGGACAGGAGAATGCATAGGAACAATATGAAAAAACTATAGATGAAGTTGCTCGACCTGTCAGGCATTTGCCACTTCTGCTCCTTGTCGGAGAGTCAACCGGCTCCCCCTGATAACACTGCGTTACGAGGCATCCCCGCAGTCACTTTTCCTTTCTCCGGGGAGTATCTCTTCTTCCTCGCCGCGCCCTTACGCTCCTTTGAAAAACGCATCCGCTCAAGACGCTACTTCAGCCCGTATCGCTTCGCCATTTGATGGAGACCCTGGCGGCTAAGCCCTGCACGGCTCGCCGCCTTTGACACGCTGCCACCACACTCTGACAGAAGACGTTTTACATACGCCCTTTGAAATTGGCTCTGGACGATCTTCTTCGCGTCGCGATACCTCATAGACAGCAGGTCCGGGCGGCCGGAAATGTTCAGCAAGACCGGTCCCTTCAGGTTGATCTGGTTCTCCTTGATAACGGGCCCGCTGGAGACGATGAGGGCCCTGCGGATAACGTTCTCCAACTCGCGGACGTTCCCGGGCCATCTATACTTGACAAGCTTCCTCATCGCGGGCTTGCTGAGCGATTTTGGCGCCGATTCTTTCCAAGGCCACGGGTCTCCCCATCGCTGTTCCCGATGGTACTTACGCAAAAAATGCTCTGCCAATAAAGGGATGTCCTCTTTTCTATCTCGCAAGGGAGGAAGAATTATCTCAATGACGTTCAGCCTGTAATATAAATCCTTCCTGAACTCCCCCAATTCGACCATCTCTACGAGCTCCCTGTTTGAAGCCGCCAGAAATCTCGTGTCTATCTTGATTCTCTCCGAGCTTCCCACGGGAAGTACCTCGCCATCCTGCATCGCCCGCAGAAGTTTCCCCTGAAGGTGTTTGGACATCGCTCCGATTTCGTCCAGGAGGAGCGTTCCACGGTTGGCGCTCTCCAGCAATCCTACCTTGTCCGTATGCGCTCCCGTGAAAGCTCCTCTTCTGTAACCGAACAGCTCGCTTTCGAGGAGCGTCTCCGGCAGGGATGCCGAGTTTATCGCCAGGAACTTTTGGCTTTTCCTTCGACTATTCTTGTGGATCGCCCTCGCCACCAGCTCCTTGCCCGTTCCGCTCTCTCCCTGAATGATCACCGGAGCCGTCGTGGGCGACACTTTCTTTACCAGGCGGAATATCTCCTGCATCAGCTCGCAACACCCGACGATATTCTCAAAGGAGTGGCCATTTTCGATCTGCTCTCTCGGATACCCGTTCATCGTTCTCACCACCCCCCTCAACGCCCTCTGGGCCGAGGAGCTTAAGCCCTTGACGCCAGAGGGATTGTCCAGGACATCGAAGGCCCCGAGGCACGTCGCATTACCCGGCCAAGGGACACAGCCACGGAGCCATCGGATCAGGCGCACAATAGTTCAAGACACCTGCCTCACGACATAATAATGTTACCACGTTTCTCCAACCGAGTCAACTTTCCCGAAGCACAGATGTGGTTGCGTTTGGGCGACGTGTTGGGCGGAGCTCGTTAGTGCTGTGATTGATAGATTCGGGCACGTTTCCCTTTTTTCGACAAAATGACAAGATAAAGGGCATGCTTCGAATCATGTTTGTGCGTGTCATCAGGTCGAAAGGAAATAGCCAAAGCATACTGGGAAAATGAAATCGGTCCCACTCAGTTGTTTGTGTAACATCTTAATCTATAGTGTGTTGCGAGAAAAACAAAACAGAACAACCGGACACTGCTGATGCGTCATCGTATTTCCGAATCCACGTCCTTAGAGAAGCGGCTTGAGCACATCGAGGACGTGGGAGACGTGGGTGCCCTGCCAGTAGATTTTGTCGCAGGAGGGGCAGTGGACGAATTCCTCCTGGGTTTGGAACACAAATGGAGGGACACGTTCCTTGACGTCGGCTTTCGGGATTGGCTCGAGAGCGGAATTGCACAATAGGCAGCGGGAGAAAAGGTTGTCCGGGGTGAGCTTGAGTTTCAATTGGGCGATGACCTGTTTCAGTTGGTCTATCCAGTTGTCGCTTTCAACGAAGATGCAGTTTGCGGGGCCGGAGTGGCTGGCGATACGGGTATCCCGGGTAAGGAGGATTCTGTTATCGTCGGCGGCTTTTCTGATGAGCTGGCGATCCTCAATCTCGCGGAAGTAGAGCGTGTCGAAGCCGAGGATTCTCAGCCATCTGGCGAGCTTGCCAAGCTGGTCATCGGCGAGGAAAGAAGAGCCAGAACTTGTCTCAGAGCCGTCGGATTGCGGGCGGATTTGCTCTTGTCTCGTCATTTCAGCACGTCAAATGCAAGCAGGTGACGACGCGGGCGGTTTCGCTGAGCTCGTTATGGGTTTCGCAGGCTTCTTTTGTGTTCTGTGCAAGGAGTTTTATTCCGAGTGATTCCACGTGGGCTTGAGTCTCGGGCGGAATGGACATGCAG
>JABMQX010000260.1 GCA_013203085.1 bacterium
GCCCCTGCGTTATTCGCGTCAACAAGGAAGCGAGCGTTCGGAAGGAAACAACGCGTATCCACTTCGGCAAAAGAAGTTTCCTGCGCCGCCTTGTCGGGTCTGGCAAAAACATGGCACACAGGATCGGGACAAGGGTTACAGCCACAATGGCGGCCCCGAGCATGGCGAAGGTTTTCGTCCAGGCCAGGGGGCTAAACAATTTCCCCGATTGCCCCGTCAAGACGAAGACCGGAATGAACGCCACAACGATGATGAGAATCGCAAAGAAGATGGGCGGCCCGACTTCCTTGGCAGCCTCCAGAGCCACATCGGTCTTGCTCTTCCCCTCATGCGGCTCGGAGAGGAGACGTGTGACGTTCTCTGTGAGAGCAATTCCAGCGTCAACCATCACGCCGATGGCGATGGCGATGCCGGATAGGGACATGATGTTCGCAGGCAGGCCAATAACCTTCATCCCTAAGTACGAAGCCAGAATACCCATAGGAAGAACAAAGGCAATGATCAGGCTGGGACGGAACTGCCCCATAAAAAGCAGGACCACAGCGGCGGTTAGTATGATTTCTGCGATGAGGGTCTTGTTGAGGGTTGCCTGAGCGCGCTTGATCAAGGCTGTCCGATCGTAAAATGGGACGATCCGCACGCCCGGCGGCAGGCCAACTTCTATATCGCGGATCTTCTTCTTGACGTTGGCGATGACCCGGAGGGGGTTATCTCCGTACCGCATGAGGACTACTCCCCCCACGGCAGGCACCCCATCCTTGTCCAGGGCGCCCCGCCGAAAATCGGGCCCCAGGGTGACTTCAGCAACATCCTTGACGTAAACGGGCACGCCGTGGTGCGCTCCCACGACAACGTTCTCGATATCCTCGACCGTCTTGACGAACCCGATCCCCCGGAGGAGAATCTCCATTCCTCCTTCTTCGATAACCTTCGCTCCCACATCGAGATTCGAATCGCGGACCGCATTGAAAACCTGCTCCAGGCGTACGCCCAGTGCCACCAGTTTATTGGGGTCCACGTCAACCTGGTATTGCCTGACGTAGCCGCCGGCAGAGGCGACCTCGCTGACTCCATCTGCCGCTTCGATGTAATATCTGACGTACCAGTCCTGAAGGGTTCTGAGCTGGAAGAGATCGAGCCTTGAGGGGAGCAGTTTCTTCTTGTCGTAGCGACATTCTCCTGGCGAGGCCTCGCGCATCTTCGGATGCTTCGGGTCGATTCTCTCGAGGGGGCAATAATAGCCGTTCTCCACCGTGTACCAGAAAACCTGCCCGATGCCGGTGGCGTCCGGCCCCAGGTAGGGTATCACCCCCTCCGGAAGGTCTTTCTGTGCCAGGTTCAGCTTCTCGAGAATTCGTGTCCTCGCCCAGTAGAAATCAATCTTCTCCTTAAAAATGATGTTGACGTAACCGAAGCTGAACATGGAGTTGGAGCGAATGTCCTTGATCCCCGGGATGCCCAGCAATTTGGTCGAGAGAGGGTAAATTACCTGGTCCTCAATATCCTGCGGTGACCGACCCGGCCAGTCCACGAAGACGATGGTCTGATTCTCGCCGATGTCCGGGATGGCGTCCACGGGTGTTGTTCGCCTCGCCTCCCATCCCGCCCACGCCAGCAGAATGAACGCCGCAACGACCAGGAGCGGATTTCGCACCGCGAGCTCTATCGCTTTCTTGATCACTTCCGCATCCCCTTAGTGCCTGTGGCCCGGGGGCATCTGGCCACCTTCTTCTTTGCCAATGGCTCCACCGTAGGCGCCTGCCGCCGCACCGGTGAGCTGGCTCTGGCTGTCAATAAGAAAATTACCGTGCGTCACCACGATCTCTCGCGGCTGTAGTCCCTTCAGAATGGGGAAGAATCGTATTCGGACGCCGTCTTCGACCGCCCATCCCTCCGGACCGACCAGCACGTTTGTGGCCACGTATCCGCCTTCCCCCTTATCCACGTAAACAACGGCACGCTCGCCGGTATTGATCACCGCGCTCTTGGGCACCCCAAGGACTTCGTCGGTCATGACGAGCTCTTTCCCGTCGAGAGGACATTTCCCCGGTTCCGTGGCGACATGGTCGGGGTGTTCCGGACAAGTGTATTTGAAGAGTGGACGCGCTCCCTCCGCGGCGACCGCAGTGATCTTCTTCTCCACCAATTTCATCTCGCACACGGGGCACCTGCCGTCGTCGGGTTGCGTCCCCGGCTCGAACTCTGGATGCCCTGGCATGCCGCAGGTGAGCACAACCCTGGTAGTCGGTTGCTTGACCGTGTTCTCGACCAGCTTCATGCCGCATATGGGGCAATTGCCGGGCCCTTTGTCCCTGACCTGCGGGTGCATGGGACAGGTCCAGTAGGTCTCCGGCCCGGGGTCTGTTTCCTTCGACGGGGCAACCGTTCGCTCCAGGTCCATCCCGCAGATGGAGCACTTTCCAGGTTGGTCGGAAGTGATCCACGGATGCATCGGGCAGGCGTAAGGAAGTCTGGGGGGTGGGACATAAATGTCTCTCAAGGAGACTTTCAATCTCGCGGTGACATACATCCCGGGCTTGAGACGTTCGTCAGAGTTGGGCACCCCCACGAGAACCTTGATCGTCCGCGTCTCCGCACGGAGATACGGATAGATGAAAGAAACTTTCCCCGTGAATGTTTCCCCCGGATGAGCATCGCTGGTGATCTCGACATCCTGCCCCTCCCGGAGCCACGGCATCTCGTACTCATAGACGTCGGCAATCATCCAGAGAGAGGCGAGGTCGGCGATTTTGTAAAGGTTTTCTCCCTCTTTCACGTGCCGCCCTTTGTAGGCGGTCATCTCGAATACGGTCCCGCCTATGGGAGCATAAAGAACGAGTTGGGTCTGGACAGTCCCTCGCTGCTTGATTTCTTCCACCTGTTGGGCTGTGATGCCAAAATTGAGGAGCTTATCTTCCGCTT
Organism: bacterium; assembly: GCA_013203085.1. Taxonomy (GTDB): domain Bacteria; phylum Auribacterota; class JABMQX01; order JABMQX01; family JABMQX01; genus JABMQX01. Next base: position 2,923 of record JABMQX010000260.1, read on the forward strand.
CCTTAACGTCGTCCTGCGCTTGTTTTCTCGTGTCGGGGTCCGCGGCACTGGCGCTCTTGAGGTATTCCAGGTTCCCCAGGTACTCTTGCTGAGCCGGTAGGAGCTCGCGACTGTATATTTTGACCAGGTGATCGTCCTTGCGTACTTTTGTTCCTGTGAAGTCCACAAATACGTCCTCGATCCAGCCTGAAATTCGAGGCGAAACGTAGGCGAGGCTGCGTTCGTTGTATTCGAGGATGCCGACGGTCCTTATCTCCTTGTGGAGGGAATGGAAACCGACGGGCTCTGTCTTGATCGGTATGAGGTCCCGCTGTCTCTTTGTGAGGGTCAAGCCGGCCCCTCTCTTCTGGGGAACGAGGTCCATGCTGCACACGGGACATTGTCCCGGTCCGGGCTGGCGCACCGAGGGGTGCATCACGCACGTCCAATAAGCGATGTCCTCTTCCTCGTCCGTCGAAGCAGGCTGTCCCGCGAGAGCGCCGCGGGATACTGGGCTGGTGAAAGGGAGGCGCCACGTCAAAGCCGAGATTCCAGTCACAACCAGGATAGCGGCGCCAACAATTCCTGCCAGCACGTGAAGAACGGTTTTTTTTGCCGAGCGATGACTGGTGTTCATGGTAACCTCACAGACGTCTTATTGTCGCCTCGTGGCGAAACGATGTGTACCCCGCCTCACGAGGGGTCCGCTTCGCCGACGGGCGGTTTTTCTCCCTCTTGCAGGGCCCCTGCCAGTGACTGGCCAACCAACATTTCAAGCTCTGCCATACGCTGCTGGTGCTCCACCAGAGCTCTCTCGTACGCCAGGCGAAAAGCGAGAAGCTCCCTTTCACTATCTATGATATTGACGAAATCCACTTTGCCGGCGCGGTAACCCGCGTCAGATGCGTCGAGGGCCTGCCGAGCCTTTGGGATAAGGGTTTCGGCGTAAAGGCGGACCCGGCGAAGGGCGTCGTTGTGCCTGTAAAGGGTGAATCTTACCTGGCTGAGGAGCGTGTTTTCTTTTTGCTGCTTTGCCTCCACGGTTGCTGACAGCGCAGCCCGAGCTTCTCTGACCCCTGCGTCTAAACGGCTTCGCCACACGGGGAGACTGACCGACAGCATCGCAGCCACGGCGTCCTTTCCGCTGTCCGCTGGACTCATGCCTCCTCCGCGCGCCTCGCCGGTTGCTATGTAGCCGACCCCAATGCCGAAGTCCGGCCAAAACTCTTTCCTCGCGAGAGCAAGCATCTTCCGGCTTTTTTCTATCTCGAAAGAGAGAGCGGTTAGCTCCCAATTGGCGGTTCTCGCCAGTTGAAGAATCTGGTCGTCGGGATGTCTCATCTTTTGCTTTTTGACCTCTTTCGGCCATGGCACGGGGCTAAGAATAGGCCTGTTCAGCTCGGCGTTGAGCTTTGCGGCAACGGCGCCCCGCATATCCTGGAGTGATTCCAGGCGGTCCCTGAGCTTTCCCAATTCGACCTGAGCCTTGAGCATGTCCTGCTGGGCTGCGCCGCCTCTGACTTGCTGGCTGGCGACTTTTTCCAGGCGTGTGAGCAAGTTCACATTTTCTTCCGTGATCCGGATGGCTCGCCCCAGATAATAGTACTCGTAATAGGAGTCTTTCACCCGATAGAGCAAATTGAGCGTTTCCTGTTCGTAGCGGGCTCTGGCTGCTTTGGCGGCTGCGAGGGCTACCTCTCCCCGGAGCCCCAGTTTGCCAAAGAATGGAATCTTCTGCATAAGCTCAAATCTGTGCTGCTGGGGGCCGACGCGTGTCTCAATGCTTTCGATAAAATAGCTGTAGCCCAAGGAGGGGTTTGGGAGAGACTTCGCCTGGGGGACTTTCTCCAACGCTGCTTTCCAGCGGTCGAAGGCGGACTTCAGTCCGGGGTTGTTCATCAAGGCGTAGGCGAGATAGTCATCAATGGTGGAGTCTTGATCGAGTTGCGGCATTCGGGGTGAGGGTGCCTCTGCGGGAGGCGAAATCGCCGGCTGCGTCGGTGTTGCCTCGAGTGCTCCTCCTCCTTTTTCTTCCAGGATGCCGCACCCTGGCAGAAGGGCGAGACTCCCGAGCAGGAGAAACAAGGCCACGGTGGGCACATTGCCCAGTCCAAAGCGCCTGACGGTCATGGTCTTCTCCCAAGTCATGTCGTTGTTGCGTGGGCTAACGTTTCCTCGATTTCAGAGACTTACACGGGTGTCTCCGCGAGCTCTGCCTCTCCCCGTCGTGCCGACGTTAATCCTGGGTGCCGCGGGCGGATATTGCTGGAGCATCACGCGAGAGACGGTTACTTGCCACGGTACTGTATGTTAACAACCGCGACCCCAAGTTGGTTCCGCAAAAGCGTAGTGACCTGCGGTCTCCGGCTTTCCCGTTCTTGAAGTCCAACCCCATTTCTATTACGCCCTGTGAGGCAACATGTTACAAGGGCTGCGACAGTATTCGGTTGGGAGACATCGGCTTACCGGAATCGTCCTGCCCGGACCGTCAGCCCCGGCGACATCGCCCTGCCGGCTTGATTCACCGTGAATGCCAAACTCCAGCTTCAGATCTTTTTTGGGAACTATACTTTATGAGTTGACATTGTATATGGCGGCCTGGCATTATGCAAGCAATCGCATCCGATTCCGCCGATCATAGTTGCAGTCAAGCGTCCTTCAATGAAGCGAAACAAGAAAGGAGGAAGGGCTATGAAAGAAGTTACGAGCATAAGTATGGTGGCAGTCTTCGCTCTCGTGCTTTTTGCTGGCGCGTTAGTGCTCCTGCCCGGCTGCGGGCCTGTCGCTCCCACGAGCAAAGCTGTGGTCCAGACAATTGATTGCCCCCTGTGCGGCGGCACCGCAGTATTAGTCCCCGACAAAGGGGCGGAGAACAAGGAGCATGTCTGCCTGTTCTGCAAGGAGGTCTGGGACAGACTGGATGCCTATTCGGGAACAGGATGGGTTACGGTCTGCGAGAAGTGCGATAAGGTGATCGGAGCTTGCCCGAGCTGTCAGAAGAAAATAGATGAAGCAAGGAAGGCGTCTTCATGACGCGACTGCGCCGGGCGCTTTAGTCCATGCGCCCGGCGCTCTCCCAAATCATTTCGTAAAAGATGAACCGCTCTCCATTCCGTTTCGGAGACATTCACCAGCATATTCGACGAGCTTTGCATCTCGCCGCCGTGGTGACGCCATAATTTTATCTTATCTGGCTCGAGATGGCGAATGCGGTTCCATCAGCTCTTCAATTCTCTCGTTTCGGTTACTGCTGCCCGTCTGAAGAAGAACACTATTCTCTTACATCCCCACGTACTTCGCATAAAGGCTGCGAGCTACTGATTCATCCGCCGTGCGTACCCTTCGCCGTCCAAGTTCAGCGTCGCCAGGTAGTTGATGCCCCTCAGGAAGATCATGAACCGGTCGAAGAAGCCCCAGGAGCCGTCATGGACGTAATCGCAGCCCTCCCC
>JABMQX010000261.1 GCA_013203085.1 bacterium
GCCGAGGCAAAGCGTACGTTCCCGCCGAGGATTGGAGAAGCGGTCGGCCCGACATGCTCTACTCTATCCACCGCTGGCGGCGTGCATACCAGAACGAGTTCGAGGCGAGGATGGATTGGTGCTTGGACCCCTACGGTCAGTGTAACCATGGGCCGCTGGCGGTGTGCAACGGTGATCGGACCCGGAGCGTTTTGGAAATCACCGCTGATCCTGGACAAGACGTTGAGCTGAATGCAGCGGGGTCGAGAGACCCGGACGGCGATAAGCTCTCATACAGGTGGTGGGTATACAGAGAGGCGGGGACCTACCCAGGCAAGGTGTCGATCAGGGAATTGGATTCGCTCAAAGCTGAAGTCGCGGTTCCGAAGAACGCCTCGGGAAGAACGATTCACGTTATCTTGGAGGTTATCGATAACGGAAAGCCGGCGCTGACGGCATACAGGCGAGCTATCTTTAAGATCAGCGGCAATCCGGTTAAGGTCCCTCCCGAGCCGGGATCCCCGGAGCACTATTTACGGACCCCGATCACGAAACTCAGTGGCCCCCCGCCCGATGCTGGAACGTGGGCTTTCCATCGGGGCATCAACCTGAATGGGTCACCCGTCGAGATCGACGGCAACCAATGGGATGGCGATGACGCAGCCAACTTCGTCTGTAGAGATCGTCCCATCAATAGCCCTGGCGTACGCCTCCGGCCGCCGACCAACGAGGCACGGGCGAAGATGATCCATTCGTTCCGATGGAATCGGCGGGCGAACATAATGCTGCGAAGTGTGCCGCGCGGCGAATACGCAGTGTACGCCTACGTGTGGGAGGACAACAATCCCGAGACCTTCAGCGTCTCGCTGAAGGGACGGCAGGTGGCTCGCGATTACTACAGCGGGCATGAAGGAGAATGGCGGCGGCTGGGACCATGGATGGTGACTGTTTCGGATGGAACGATCGAGATCACCAGCAGTGGAGGGGCCGCGAATTTCTCAGGGATCGAGGTATGGCGAAGAATCGGCGGAGGCGGACCGCGATGAAGGACAGGGCCGGGTTGCAGGAAACGTGCCACGACATAATTTCTCGAGGCGGGTCTGCCATCTTGATCCCCGGTCGGTGCTTGTGTGCTGTATCCTTGCGTTTGCGCGCCGCACTCTGGCGAAGCTGCGCGATTAACGGATTAAGAAACCTTTGAACGAAGAGCGCGGCCTGAAACTACCCGCTTTTTGTTCGCGATGAACGACGAAGGAGACAACTGCAATGATCAAGAAAACAACGTGGAAGGTGGGGGCCTTGTTGGTCAGCCTGTGGGCGACGATGGCCTTGGCCCAGGAGCGTGCCGGCGTTTCCACCAAGTACAAGGCACTGAGGTGCGCGCCCCCGATGCTCGGCACCACCTGGGCCATTCTCGAACGTGACGGAGCAAACCGCCAGGTCGAGCCGTACCTGTCGTCGTTAGGGCAGGGCGAGGCGGGCACGGGGGCAATCATCTCCCCGCCCTTTGTCATTGGCGACGACACCATCACCTTTTCCCTCTGCGGTCATGACGGGCAGGGGGGAGGGCGTGGTGAGAACTACATCGCCCTGGCCGACGCCCGCACGGGCAAAACCCTCATGAAGACCATGGCGCCCGGCAACGACGCCATGCAGGAGCGTTCCTGGAACGTAAGCAAATTCAAGAACAGGAAAGTTCGTATCCAAGTCCACGACGGCAACAGTGGGGGAGCGTACGCCTGGCTGGGCGTGGGACGCATCGACGCCGGGCCGGCGCTGAAGGTCAATTTCCGCCAGGGCATGCCCAAAAACTGGGAACGGCCACAGCGGGCGGCGGGCGTCCGCTATGAACACGTCGCTGGCGGGATTCCGTTTACGCGAAACCCCCTGGCGTTCACCTTGATTCCCAGCAATGGGACAACGGAGTTTTCCTGCGGCTTTCCGGCCAAGCGGCTTTACTTCCTCGGTTGCACCGTGCTGGGCGGCAGGGCGCCAACCACCTACGGAGGTATCGAGATCCACTACCGCACCGGCTCCCCCGATGTCTTCCCCCTGATGTACGGCTTTACGCTTGATGGCCAGGACAAGCTCCTGAGCCGCTCGAAGGCGATGTATCTTCACCCCTCGGGCGATCCGTTCCAACACTACCTGGTGATCGCGCCGCGGGATGAGGTGATCGAGAAAATCCGTCTTGTGGCCAATCCCGCCAGGGGCCCCATTCCGCGGATCACCGCCATCACCTGCGAGACGATGGCCAACAGTGACCGTCTCATGTCGCTGCCGGAGACTGCGCCCCCAGCCGAAGAGGCCGCCTGGATCGCCTCGCACTCCGTTTCGGCTGATTCACCGGAGCTTGGACCGATCATGGAAGAGATTCGCAAGGCACACAGGATGCCTTCCGCGGCCGCCCAATCAACGATTCTCTTCCGGAAACATAGGCTCGACGGGGCGTTCCGCAGTGAGGGCGTGGCTGTGGCCGACTTCGACGGCGACGGACACCTCGACATCGCCGCAGGCAACGTCTACTACGCAGGCCCCGACTGGCAGATGCACCCGCTGTTCGGGGAACCGAAGGAGTACAATCGGAAGGGCTATAGCGACGCCTTCCTGTGCTTCGCTGATGATGTCAACCGCGATGGCAAGATGGATCTGATCGTCGTGGGGTATCCGGGGCAACAAACGCACTGGCTTGAGAACCCGGGCAAGGACGGCGGCGTCTGGAAGAAGCACACGGCTGTCCCCCGAACCGGCAACGAAAGTCCCATGTACGTCGAAGTGGACGCTGATGGCCGCCGGGAGCTGGTCTTCATGGACGGTGCCCGATGCGCGCTTGCCCGACCCGGGAAAGACCCCTACCGGCCCTGGACCATTCGTGTCATCGCGGGCGATGGTGATCCCGGCCCGGGACATGGTCTGGGCGTGGGCGACCTCAACGGCGACGGCCGCAGCGACGTGCTGATCCCGAACGGCTGGTGGGAAGGCCCCGCCGACAAAGGCCAGTTGCCCTGGACCTTCCACCCGGCACCGCTCTACGGCGGCGCCCAGTTGTGTGTCTGGGACTTCGACCGCGATGGCGACAACGACGTGGTAGGCAGCAGTGCCCACGCCTACGGCATCGCCTGGTGCGAGCAGACGCCGAGCGGGTGGAGGACGCACCAGATCGACAACAGCATCTCTCAGACGCACGCTCTTCATCTGGCCGACATCAACCGCGACGGGCTGATGGATTTCGTCACCGGCAAACGCTTTTGGGCTCACAACGGCCATGATCCGGGCTCCTACCAGCCGGCCGTTCTGTGCTGGTTCGAACAGAAACGCAAGGATGGCCGCCCGGAGTGGACCAAGCACCAGATCGACGTCGACAGCGGTGTCGGCCTGCATTTCGAAGTCGTTGATTTAGACAGGGATGGGCTTCTGGACGTTGTCACCTCCAACAAGAAGGGGGTTTTCTTCTTCCAGCAGGTGCGGAAGTAGCCGCCTGTCGCAATTCATAAGCACCACACGGTGCTATGGCGGACATTGCAGAGGGATGTGCTTTATTAAGTAGAGCAGCCTCCGCATCGCAGAATTGAATCCGAAGTCGCGTTTAGCTGGGCTGTCCACGGACCTGGCACACCAGCGATCCCGTGGGCGACCGCTATCGTTGGAGAGTAACTATTCAGGTAGCATAGCCGTTGAGAATGGGGATTTCAAGGGAGGGAGAAAAGAAGTGTAGCAGCCGTTATTTTTTTCTGCACTCAATTTCTCTTTTGTCTCATTGTGTCCAGCATGGAAACGTTGCTGACGGTCATGCAAAGACACAAAAGGGACGAAGTTGTCCAACTGGTCCAGCGGTTGATGGGTCAACATCCCACCTGGAATCGCACCCGCCTGTCGCAAGAAC
>JABMQX010000262.1 GCA_013203085.1 bacterium
ATCCGATGGTCCGGGTGCCGGAGCACATCGCCGGCAACCGCCGACAATCTCCCCCCATCCACTCCTACTGGCGATGCCCGGTCTTTGCTCAACTCCCCTGCCTGACCCGATAGAACCTCCTTTGCACGCCGGCGGCGCCGACGTCCCGCCAGGTCGTTGAATCAATCGGCATTCCCTTGACTGGAGACCATTTCGCGGGGTCTCTCGCCGTCTCGACGACGTAAAGCCCGATCCCGAAAGCCTCCCAGGTCATCTTGAGACCTTTGCTGTCCCACCGCAATGAGGTGATTGCTGGCGGAGTCCCGGTTCCGAGAAACATCTGGGCGATAGTGCGAACCTCAGGGCCGTAGCACCGTTCCATGCCGCCCGGCACGCGATGATACCAGTACTCCACCTCGATGAAGTCATTCCCTGCCTCCCACGACGTCTGCACGATGTCCAGAGCCTGCCTGGGCGACAGTTCGATCCACTCCCCTTCCACCTTCTTTCTGAAGAAGAGGGTGTGCGCCGTCTTCTCCATGCCGAATGTTTTAGGACTCGCCGCGCCGCCCGCGACCGTCGCATTGGCTTCGTGACCGGGATCGTCGTAGGCGCCGTCGGCATGCAGGCAGTTGGTATCGGTGCAGGGGGTGCGGGGAGATGTTTTTGTTCTGTCATGACCATCTGCAGACGCCGCCGGGTGCGAGACTTTCCGGTGTGGGGACGCCGATGCTATCTGGAGTTCAACGACAGTGCCCGGCCCTCACAGCAGAAGTTCGACATATCTGGCAGGTGGTCATTACCGAAAGCCGAATGATAACGCAGATTGCGTTCTTGTCACAAAGGATGACGGCTCATACGTCAACAGATGGTATGCTATATGGTATGCGAAACTTGATCCCAAGTGGCCCGACTTTCCTCAGTGCGGGAACAATTACAAGGATTTTTGTTGTCAGGATGCTGCGCAGGCGTATTCGGGCCCCGGCTTCTATACGGGTTGTACCGGGTGCATCCATTCCCGTGGCGCGGACATTCAACTCAATATCCATGGACAGATGTGCTTTGGTGTAGAGGCTGAGATAGTCCGCCGCGCCGTCGGGCGTAACCGTTTAGTGACCAAAACGGTCCCGTGACCACCGCGAGCTTCTCGGCCACCGGCACGAAAGCCGGCCGGCAGATAGCATTCGTGGCCCAATTCGACAAGGAGGTCAATATGATGTTTTGCAGGACAACTATGGTGGTGCTTGTTGCTTCGGCTGCGCTCATCCTTGCGGAGCACGTGCTCAGCCAGGGAGCGCCGGCCGGCGAAAAGCCGGCTCGTAAGGGCTCAGGGACCGGGGATACGCTCCCACCCAAGGGCTGGACGCCGGCGCCGGGGCCCGACAAGGGCGGGATCGCTTCCCTTTACCAGGGCGACGAGGGGATCGAGCGAGATCCGCGGGTCCTCTTCGTCGAGGACTTCGAGACTGGCACCGTCGAGGCGATCGGCGCGCGCTGGGGCAGCATCTCCAAGAAGGAGAACATCGCTCTCTCGGGGAACATCCACGCCAATTCCCCGGGCAACAAATCGCTGCATATATCGAAGAACGGCCACCTCTATACACACACCAAAGGCGTGGATACCTTTTACGCCCGCTTCTACGTCAAGTTCCACGAAAAGACTGGTTACATTCACCACTTCGTGCATCTCGTCGCCGACCGCACCCCGACACCGTGGCCCAAAGGAGGCGCCGGCGAGACCCCGCCCGGCGACTCCAAGTTCTCAACCGGCATCGAGCCGACGGGCCGATGGGGCAGGTATCCTCCCCCGGGCGTCTGGAACTTCTACACCTACTGGCACGAGATGAAGAGCAAGTGGGGCACGGTTTTCAACGGCAAGCAGAAGCCCATCCAGCCCGGCCGCTGGTACTGCGTCGAGGCGATGCTCAAAGCTAACTCCAGCCCCGAAAAGGCCGACGGCGAGCAGGCCTTCTGGGTGGACGGAGAGCTCTACGGGCGATTCGGAGGTTTCCGGTGGCGCACTAGTGACAAGCTCAAAATCAACAGCTTCTGGCTCCTCTTCTACAACACAGGCCAGCCAGCCCGCCACAACAGGGATCCTAACCCCGAAAGCCGTGTCATGGAGGTCTGGTTCGACGACATCGTGATCGCCACCGAGTACATCGGCCCCGTCCGCGGCAAGCCGAGACGTGGAAAGAAGAAGGCCACGCCCTCTAAAAGCGCGCTGCTGACCACGGGGCTGCTCATCGCCGCGCCCAGCAAGACCGTCTTCTCGCAAAGCTTTGAGGAGGGTACCGGAAACTTCAAGGGCGGCGGCGTGACCGACGGTGGTGTGGAAGGCTCCAAAGCTTTTGCCTTTCCTCCGAGCGGGGCCGCGGTCTGGCACGCCTACTCAACGCCCGTCAAGGACTCGACGACCATGCGCTTCAAACTCAAACCCCTCTGCGACGCGGGCGAGGTGACGGTTTTGATCTGGTCCAGGAAACACAGGGACAACTGCCGCTACACAATTGGCGGACTCAGGAGGAATCAGTGGCGGAACGTCGAGTTCCGGGCCATAGAAGCCCGAGTCGGGTGGAGCATGAGGGGACCGAGCCTCGAGGGGGACGTCCTCGACAATATCA
>JABMQX010000263.1 GCA_013203085.1 bacterium
AATCGGTTCGTCGAGCTTGAGGAACTACGTGAATTTCTCGGCGCCGCCGATCTCTACGTGACCCCGTACCTCAACGAGGCTCAGATCGTCTCCGGCACGCTTGCCTATGCCCTCGGAAGTGGCAAGGCGGTCGTTTCCACTCCCTACTGGTATGCCCAAGACATGCTGGCCGACAAGCGAGGCCGGTTGGTTCCCTTTCGGAGTGCGGAAGACCTCGCTTCGCAATGCATCTACCTGTTCGATAACCCGGTCAAGCGCAACGCGATGCGCAAACGGGCTTACACCTATTCCAGGGAGATGGTATGGAAGGAAGTCGCCCGACAGTACCTGAAGCTCTTCGCCGAAACAAAAGCCGACAGACGGAGAAAACCCCGCCCTGCTTTCAGGCCGCAGAGTTTCGAGCCCTTGGGCGGTGAGCTGCCAGAGATCAACCTGACGCATTTCCGACTTCTCACAGACGACACCGGCATTCTCCAGCATGCCAACTACACAGTGCCCGACCGGACGCACGGCTATTGCACGGACGACAACGCACGCGCCCTGGTCGCCGTTCTCATGGCTTCAGGACTGCCCCCCGATGACCCTTTACTCAAGGGGCTTGCAGCCATGTACCTCAGCTTCCTGCACCACGCCTTCAACGAGAAGAAAGGTCGGTTTCGAAATTTCATGACCTTCGACCGCAAATGGACCGATGACAGCGGGTCAGATGATAGCCACGGCCGCGCCCTGTGGGCTCTTGGAATGGCTGCGATCTCCGAGCAGAACAAGGGGCAGCGTCGGCTCGCCACGGAACTGTTCCAACGCGCCCTTCCGGGCGTATTGAAGCTCCCCAGTCCACGTTCTTGGGCCTTTGCCCTCGTCGGCATTCATTATTATCTGAAGCGATTTCACGGCGACTCCGAAGCGAGGCGAGCTCAGAGAGTCCTCGCCCGCCGCCTTTTCAAAGCTTTCAAACAAAACGCGACCGATGATTGGTTCTGGCTCGAGGACACCGTATCCTACGTCAGCGGCAAATTCCCTTACGCCCTCCTTCTGTGCGGCGAGGACCTCGCGAAATCGGAAATGACGGAGATGGGGCTTCGCTGCCTCGATTGGCTTGTCCGCATCCAAACCGGGCCCGACGACAACTGCTTTTCCCCGGTGGGAACAAACGGCTGGTACACGCGAGGCGGTGCTAAGGCGCGCTTCGACCAGCAGCCTATCGAGACTCACGCCATGCTCGAAGCTTGCATCGAAGCCTACAACGTTACCCGAAAGGAACACTGGCTCATCGAAGCACGCCGCTGCTTTCAATGGTTCCTGGGGCGGAACGACCTCCGACTCCTTCTCTACGATTACGCCTCCGGAGGGTGTCGCGACGGACTTCACCCCGATCGGGTCAACGAGAATCAGGGAGCGGAATCCACCCTTGCCTGGCTACTCTCGCTCCTCACAATGTACAGACATCGCAGCGAAAGACCCCTCACAACCGCAGCAGAACCCTTCCCGGAAGAAGCTTCTGCCGTCGCCGCAACCGCCTCCGGAACCGCGAAATGAACTCCCCGCCGTAGGCGGCGTTCGCCACGCCCAAGAACAACACATCGTCGGCCGAATTCACTTCTTCGGGATTTCGCCCGGGGGCAGCACGGTACATTCGGGCATTTCGCGGAGCTGTGCCTCCGGGCCGGGGGGAGCGTAGATGGCGATGATTTTCATCTGCTCCCAGCCGGTGTTGACCGTTTCGTGGAAAACGTCCGGCGGGATGTGGATGGATGTGCCGGGGCCGACTTTCTGTCGCTCGTCGCCGACAACCTGAATCCCTTCTCCGGAGACTACATAGAGAACTTCCTCCACGCCCGGGTGATTGTGGCTGCGATGGCCTTTGCCGGGGTCGAGGATGACCACGCCCATGCTGAATCGCTCGGCGTTGGTGACCCTCGGCTCGCTGAACCATTTCAGATTTCCCCAATCGAAGACCTGCGTCTCGATCTCTTCCGGGTTGACGAATCTTTTTCCAGGATGTTCTTCGGTCATTTTATTCCCTCCTGATGTCGCGGTTTCATAGTGAAATAACGCCAATGCTACTGCTCGATCGTTATGGCTTTGAAGTCTCTTACCTGCTGGGTGATGGCTACCTCCGTCGGGAGGCGCTCGATGCTCGAAGCGCCGAAGAAGCCAACAACGCCGGTTGTCCGCTGTAGGACGTACGCGGCGTCTTCCGGTTCGGATATAGGGCCTCCGTGGCACAGGCAGATGATGTCGGGCTTAACTTCCCTGGCGGCATCGGACATCTTCTGGACCAGCTCGACAGACTCATCCAGCGTTTTCGCCGTTGTCGCGCCGATGGCGCCTTTCGTCGTCAGTCCCATGTGAGGAACGAGGACGTCCGCTCCCGCGTCGGCCATAGCCCTGGCATCCTCCTCCGTGAAAACGTAGGGACACGTCAGAAGTCCCATCTCGTTCGCTTTTCGTATCATTTCCACTTCGAGGACGTATCCCATGCCGGTCTCTTCCAGGTTCTGCCGGTAAACGCCGTCTATCAAGCCAACGGTAGGGAAGTTCTGCACGCCCGAGAACCCTTCCTCAGTCACTTGCTGGAGAAACACGTCCATCAGGCGAAAAGGGTCCGTCCCGCAGACGCCAGCCAGCACCGGGGTGTTTTTGACGACGGGCAGAACCTCGTGAGCCATTTCCATGACAATCGCGTTAGCGTCGCCGTACGGCAAAAGCCCGGCAAGGGAACCCCGACCCGCCATCCGAAATCGCCCCGAATTGTAGATAATGATTATGTCAACTCCTCCCGCTTCAGCGCATTTCGCCGAGAGACCGGTCCCGGCTCCTGCTCCGACGATCGGTTTGCCCGCTGCGATTTGCTCCCGCAGGCGATTCAATACCTCCTCTTTCGGAATCCTCATGGCATCCTCCTCATTCGATATTTCTCGCATGCCATCAACGTTCACTCATTGCCGCGATTATGTTCAACAGAGGCTCCCCGTTCAAGGACGTTTTTTTTCGCCAATGGCTAACTCGCTCTTGACCGCGGGCAAAGACTCGGGCCACAAGTGCGCGAACTCACATCGGTCAGCCGCTGTTTCTCACAGCAGTCTGTCATGAAACAGGCTAATCGGGAGGCGATGAGAATGCTATTCCGGTTCGCGCTTCAATCGTTGAGGCCCGCCGGGTCGGGGAGAGTGTGGTTGGATGCGGACCAGACTGAAGTTAAGGTGCGTTTTGTACTCGGAAGAATCTCATCCTGTCTGGGCCGAGCTCCCCGCTGTGCCACCACCGATTGTTCAAAACAGATGTTTCGTTCATCCAGGGGCCGGCCGGTTCGTCGGCGGATTGGACGATGTATTCCTCTGCCAGCCAGGGCTCGGTCTCGATCACGAAGGCGCCCTCCTCCCAGATGAGGTTCTGTCCTCGACTGATTCTGCAGGTCACGATAAGGCAGGGGCGCTGGGAAACGTCTTCGTAGGACGAGGACCGGAAGTACACGTAACTGCTGGCAGAGGCTGTCAGGTCGGGGTTGATGAGAAGTCCGTGATTCTGGTGGGAGGAGGACACCCATTTCGAGACCATTTTCGTTATCTTCCACTCCTTGTACTCGTTGATAACGTTTCCCACGTTGACGAGATCCTCTTGGGGGGCGATGTTGCTTTGAGCCAGAGGTATGTCGTTGTAGAGACCGGGGAAGGGAGTCCAGGCACAACCTGTCCTGTAATAACACCCCGTCGCCTCACTCACCACCGGATCAACGCCGACTATTTTATGGACCGATAGGAAACACTCCGGGTCGCCTCCGGATTCGAACATGTACAGGCGAAGTTTCGCTTCCAGAATTTCGGCGGTCCGCGGGATCGCGGAAAGGTCCCATTTCATAAGGAGCGCACTCCCGGGCTTGCCGACGGGGAAGGTGTAGGCGCACAGGCTGGCAGATTGGGAGGGGCTGGCGGGCGACTCCTTGCCTGAATCGGAGGGAAAGTCGGTCACGCTAATATAGGTGTCCTGGACCGTATCGGGGTGGTTGGTTCCGGCGGCGTCTCCCCATTCTTCCTTAAACACGCCTCTCGACGATGCCAGAGTTGCGAACGCCAGACCTTCTGAGACAGCCTCGTTGCCCCCTGTAGCGTCCCGGCTTATGATTCGGCAGCGATAGTCTGTGCCGGATTTCAGCGCTCTGAGCTGTACGAGATGATTTGTTGTGAGGCGTGTGTCACAAACGGTCGTGCTGTAACTTGCCCCTTCGCCATACAGTACGATGGAGGTGGCCGGTTTGTCGGTCATCCACGCAATCCTCGCGCTGGAGTGCCCGACCATCTTCACGCTTACGTCTTCCATCACAACGGATGCCCTATCGGACGGAGGGCCTATCGGGCCGATGTATTGTGTGCTCAGGGCCACGTTGTCAATCCGTACTTGATTGGCTGCGGAGACCTCCGGCACAGCGATGTGCAGCCACAGGCAGTTCAGCTTGAGGGCCTCTGTCAATCGCCAGGGCAAGCCCGCCCAGTATCCGGCGAGCTGTCCATCTACCCAGAAAGCCTGCTCGCCGTCATCCAGCCCCGGTGTGTTGGCGCGAATCATCATCTCCATGCAGTACCAGCGGTCGCCCTCAATGAGCGGAGACGGATTCGAGCTGAAAACGTTGCCGGGCCAGTGCACATCCTTGAAACCATCCCCGTCGTCGTCGTAGAGGGTCGGCTTCATGCCGAGGTAGTAGGTGTAGAGGATCGCTTTTCCGGGGGGAGGAACCCTCCCCCAGTCCGTCGTCAAGTTCAAGCTGGAGCGGAAGTAATCGTAGCCGTTCGGGTTGACGTCCCCGACCCTATAAAACTCTCCCGTAGAATCCGCTGCGAGAGCTACAAACTGGAGAAGATTGCCCTGGTCAAACCCGGGGGCGAATCGGACGTACCATCTGCAATAAAGGGTGTCCACTGGAGCGAAGTGCTTGACCAAACCGGCGCCCAGCCCGCGAGTGGCGCCGAGGTGAAGAACCTTCCTCCCGCTGGAACCGGGAAGAGACGCCTCGACGATAGCCAGGTCGCCCGTGGCTATCTCGTTAAAGTTGTCGGTGTTGCCCCAGTTCGGGAAGTTCACGTCTCCATCCTCAAAATCCTCGAAGAAAAAGACATTTGGGTCCGACGACGCCGGGTCCTCATCGGATTTCGCTGTGGAGAACTCGTATCTTTCCCGATACATGATGTTCGGCGGAAAATGAAGGTCTTGAGCGTCAATGGTCACAACAATCGTTCCCCCGTAAGCGAAATCAGCCGGAGGATCGTAGCTGACAAGGTAGTCCGCAGGCGTCCCCGTGATGGAGGGCACGACAGGCGAGCCGTTTACTGTCATGACAATGGACGACTGATCCACACCATCCCCTCCATCAGTGATGTGAAAAGAGATGTCGGTGTGAACCGGAACCCCCACCGCACCCTTCGCAGGCGTGTGACCTGAGGTTGACGGCGGAGTTCTGTCCGGCTCGGCCAGAGTTGTGAAACTGTAGGTCTGTCGAGGCATCATATTGGGCGGAGAAGCCAGATCTTGGGCATCTATGCTCACCGTGACGCTCGTGCTGTATCCGAAATCCGATGAGGGATTGTAGCTGACCAGATAATCTGCTGGCGTGCCGGTGATGGCGGGCGCCACAGAGGCTCCGTTCACCGTCAGGAGGATGGAGGACTTATCGACTCCCTCGCGGGCATCAGTGATGTGGAATGAAATGTCTGTATCAATGGGAACATCCACAGCCCCTCTTGCAGGTAAATGACCGGAGGTGAAAGGAGGCGTGTTGTCCACCACGGAGACCCTCCTGGTCTTTTCGTCGGCGGCATTTCCGCTCGAATCGCTGACATTGTAGTGCAAGATGTAACTGCCGAGGACAGTGTGGACAACCGAACCCGTTACCACAACATTCGCGGTGATCTCTCCGTCGTGGTTATCAGTTGCAGTGTATCCCGGCTCAGCGTAAGGAGTTCCCACGTCCAGGGTCATCGGGCTGTCGCCCAACAGGGCGATCATGGGAGCACCGGTATCCACTACACTGACCGTCCTTGTCTTCTCGTCGGCGGCATTTCCGCTCGAATCGCTGACATTGTAGTGCAAGGTGTAACTGCCGAGGACAGTGTGGTCAACCGAGCCGGTGACGACAACACTGAGGGTGATGTCCCCGTCGTGGTTATCAGTCGCAGTATATCCGGGCTCAGCGTAAGGAGTTCCCACGTCCAGGGTCATCGGGTTGTCGCCCAACAGGGCGATCATGGGAGCACCGGTATCCACTACATTGACCGTCCTGGTCTTTTCGTCGGCGGCATTTCCACTGGAATCACTGACGTTGTAGTGCAAGGTGTAGCTGCCGAGGGCAGTGTGATCAACCGAACCCGT
>JABMQX010000264.1 GCA_013203085.1 bacterium
CCCTCAAAGGAACTGCAAAGTATCCGCTCAGACAAGTAAGTATACACATTATCGGCAGCTTTTCGGCATTTGTCATCGACGGCGTGTCCGATACGTGCAGAATGTACTCAGACCAGCGTTCCACGGTGCCGTGGCCGGCGTAAAAGAAGAAGAATGTGCCCGCGTTCAATGAGTTAAGGATAGCTTCCTTCAAGCTGGCGACGTCGGGAAAATCGTCCCGGAATAGATAATGTCTTTCAAAGTTCGGCGGGACACCCTTTGCGATAGAGCGGCATATTGACTGGAAGAAATTGCCGGCACTCGCGCAGAAAGTTACACGCTTTTGCCATTCCTGAGGAACGGCGACAGAGTCATAGCCTATCATTTTGTCCACAACTGTTTCCGCCTCGGCTGCTGAACGGACAGGAAAACGCCCAACGAAGACCTCTGGAAGCGGATCGTCTCCCTCAACGCAGCCAAACCAACCATCATCCGGCGCCCATCCCAGAGGAGGGATCCAAGAGTAATGAGGTAAAATAAAGTTCGGTTCATGCGTCTCAAACCAGTCCATATAATCGGCGTGTCCATCTCCAAATAGAACAAGGTATCTCGGCGCCGGTGGCTGCCAATTCCGATAAGCGAATTTCACGAAATCTCGGACCGCCTCTGGCGAAAGGACGCCATGATTGAACTCATCGTAAACGTCTTGGACATCTACCACAGCCGTTCGCAGCCCCTGAGATTCCCGATGCGAAGTCAGCCTCCTTGCCGCATCGAGGAAATCAGAATGCGCGATGACGATGTAGTCAGCGCTGTTCTCCTCGTTCGACCACGCCGACTCGCTTCTCTGGCGGATGGAGCTGGGGAGCTTTGCGGAGCCACTGGAGAGAACGATGTACCTCTTTTCGGAATCCGCCATTGTGCCAAACTCCACCCGAAAACTCCCGTTCGCAGGAGTCGCGCTGAAATCCTCTATCAGATAAGGCGTCCTTTCCGAGGTCACGTCGAAGATCAAAGCGTTTTCGTCCAGAAGTCCTGAGACAATTATGCCGGGGGTGTTCGCGGGGACGGTGACCGTGAGCTGGTCCTCCGAGATCGCCAGCTCGGAATCATATCTCACCTCTATCCAGTCCAGATAAGCGATGTCCGGTTCCTGTCCCTCCCGGAACTGCTGGACGCTCACGATGTTCTCCCCCTCCTGCAAAAGCTCTTGAGAAAACTCCGTCTGAACAACTTTCGGCACAAGCCCTTGCCATTCCTCTTCCACCAACAGGTTACCATTGATTGAGATGCGGGTTGCGTGGGAAGAGCTCGCCCCTTGCAGTCCAACTCTCAATTCGGCCTCGAAGTCCGGCGAATCGGCCACGCTGTGGATTTGTATATGGATGTTCCATTCCTCCGGGGAGGTGATTTTAACCATAAACCAGCGGTCATCGCCGGTCCCCGGTGGCTGGGCGTCATACATGCAATAACTGTGGTAGAAGCGCGCCTTACGTGGCAGGCGAGTCACCGACCCCTCGGCAGGCGGAGGCTGGCTCAACGATTGTACAGTTACGGCTTGTTCGCCCGGCGTCAGCCAATAGGCATTCTCTCGCGTGAAAATATTGTCTCCGCCAAGGCCGTAGAAAAGAATTGATTCGCCAGCCTCGAGCAGCTCGTCCCCATCACCGCTCGCGTAATAAGCTACATCCTGTCCCCCGCACGTAAGACTCAGGCTGCTGAGAGACAAAGGGTCCGCGCCCCAGAAGGAAAACATATCATCCGCCCGGATGGCGTAGATGCCGTCCGAGGCAGTGCTGATGATCAGCGGTCTCGAGGCGCCGGTCTTGCCCGCCGGAGAGCTTTTGGCGGGCTTTGCCACGCTCTCCTTTATCAGACCCAAACGCGAAGGACTTACCCGGAAGACAAGGAGGTCGGCACGTGTAGGAGGAGACCGTTCGTTCTCACGGGCAAAGGGATGTATCTTTACCCGCACTATGGTCTTTTTGCCAAAGGTAACCGGCTTGTCGGCAACGACGTGCTGCGTTGGGAAGGAAGATTCCGGAAAAGCTGTGATGGGAATGGGCCGCTGGCTTCTCGGACCTAAAAGGATGTCCGATTCAATGACCGGCTGCGGTGTCTCACTCGCCTCCCGGATTACATCGGGAACTTCCACAACCTTCGACTTCAGCAGCTCCATAGACACAGCGTTGGAGCCGATTTCAAGAGCAACCGGTCGCACAGGGAAGTAAGGCAGGGAGCCATGCTTCTCCAGCGAGAAGCCATGTTCGGCAAGGGTGTCCGGGTCCCACGGCGGAGTGGCGAGCTTCTCCGGGAGGGCGAAACGGACAACGACCGCTCCGTCTCCCGCAACTGTCAACTCGACGCAATCGCCCCTTGCCTCTAACGAGCGACACAACACAATCCCCTGAAAAGAGGCAATGAGAAGAAAAACGGCTATCTTCGAGGTCACTTCATTCACGCGAGACGCTTTTTTTTCCAAGCTTTTCCGCCAGATTCTTGAGGAGTTCGCAGGTGGGACCTGGCGGACCCGGTCTCAGCCAAAAGGAGGGAATCGCCTTCACCATCTTGGCAAGTTCCACATACACCTCCACAGCCCTCTCTTCGCCGCCCGTGAGGGTTCCCCCATTTTCAAAAACCGACCAGAGAGCATTGAGGCATTCGGAGGGGGAAATCGGCTCCAAGAGCGGTGTTTCGCCGAAGACCGCGGGGCGCTCCTCGACAGGAGCCCGCTCGATAACAAGCCCGCCGAGGGACACGCAAATCTCCTCAGCTATTTCCATGTGATCGCTCTCAATCCGCCAGAATTCGCCCACCCTGCTTATCTGGAGATTACCATAAATCCCCTTTTCTCGCGCCAGATTCTCCATCCTCTCATCCCAGTACGTCGCCACAATCTCCCCCCGACCTTCCCGAGCCTCCCGGCGGCCACCTCGCAGGCACACGATCGCCGCAGCACGCAAAGGAGCCCGAGGTTTGTTGAGCAAGGAAAACGGGATAAGCACCTTCATTCGCTTTCCCACGAAAGGCACAAATCCTCCGCGCTCCTCCTCAGCCCGCAGAAATTCGCCAAGTGCCGGGGAGTTACTCCAGGCCATGATTGCCCGGGGAAAAGGCGCCACCTCGAGGCTCTCTCTCGAGATAGCTATGACCTCGTCCGAGAAAAGAGACCATCCCCCCGTCGTCAAAGCAAGGGACAATGAACTTTTACCGGTGCCGGTTTCGCCGGGGAATATCAGGAGTACGTCTCCCCACGCTGCCGCTGCCCCGTGGAAAAGATAGAAATCCACCACCACTTTATAAACGTGATCCATAATCTTCGTAGAGATGATCGGAGAAGCGGAGTTCGGGGGCACGCCGAGGTGGACTTTCCCATCGAAGGTGAGCGTCGTGGGAGACACGTGCCCGTTCCACGCAATTTCCCACGAAGGGTCAACGTTATCGTTGCGGAAGGCGAGGTACTCCCGGAATACCGGCTTGACATCTTCGGCGGGAGAGCCCTTCAAGCGGATTCCTTCTCCGAGGATGGAAAAACTCCCGGAAATGGCCCCGGAGGCATTTTCGCCGGGAAGAGCAGCAGCCTCATTCCGGGCGCCGATCCCCATTATCTTGCCCTCCGAGGAAAAGGTCGGTATAAAGGCGTTTCCGGAGCTCGCAGAAGCAGTCTTTTGCGGTGACACTGCCGTGTTGGTGATAGGCGATTCCGGGGCAGCCGGCGCGGCAAAAATGTTTCCACACGCAGCTCGAACATTCCTCGATCTCGTCAATTCTCTCCTGACACTTGCGTCGGAGGTCCTGAACGACCTTCGAGTGAAAAGCCTGTTCCAGCGTATCCTTCGGCATTCTCCCCATGAGGAAGGGTGTGCGGGTAAAGGGCAAGCACGGAAAGACGCTGCCGTCCGGACCGATGGAGGGCGATTGCCCGGGCGAGCACCAACGCCGCCCGGACAGGGCATCTGCGCCAAAACCGGGAACGCGCAGCCCCGCTGCCACGGGGCCGCGGTACTCATCCAAATACTGCGTGACAGTCAAGATACTATCGGCGTCGGCACACTGGAATTTGCGTTCCCCTCGACGCCAGGGACGACCGGCATCAACCAGACTTGCGTAATGCCCTCGCGTTCAAGCAACTCGAGGAAATTAGGTACATCGTTCGCGTTGGCCCGCTGAATCGTGAAGTTTATGGTCAGGCATTCCACGCTGGAATCGCGAAGCAGCCGGATGCCGCGAAGCGCCGCAGCAAAAGCCCCTTCACCACGGATTGAATCGTGGACCTCTCTGCATCCTCCATCCAGAGAGGCCTGAACCGCCACTTGCAGACGAGCCAACTCGCAGGCCGTCGCCGCGTCAATCAGCGTGCCGTTCGTCAAAACCTGAACCGGGACAGTGCCTTCGGTTGAGCGCAACAGATCTATCAGGTCTTCCCTCAGGAAAGGTTCGCCGCCGGTGACGACAATTCTCCCGGCGCCCAGAGCCACCGACTGTCGCACTACTTCACGAAACAGGTCTGCCGGCATGTCTCCTTCGGGGAAAGCTCCTCTCACGCTGCAATGGGCACATGGTTGGTTACAGCGTGTCGTGACGTAGACCTGAGGCGCCCCGAGTTTCACCTCAGTGGGTTCGTCCCATTCCGAGGAGGCACCAGAGAAAAAGCGGCTGGACTCCAGCTCTGACCAGAAAGAAACTACGTCTTTCTTCACTTCCGCGAAGGAGCGATTATAGTCTTTGCCGATGACGCGGGCAATTTCATAGAGAGAGCGGCGGCCGTCGCACAGCTCGAGCACTTCCTCTCCAAGCTTGTTGACGAGCGCCCATCGGGGCACATCCCGTCGTACAAACAGACAGGAGGTCCTACCCCTCAATCTCAGCAAATCGCCACAACCAGGGAGAACGCGATCGTACTTCCCCACTATCATCAGTTAGGGTCGATTTGATCGCAAATCACGCTACCCTCGCCATGAGAGCATGCCCTAGCTGTCACTAACTGCTCCAACAGCTCTTGGGCGGAGCAAGTGATAACCTTCGGCTTGACGTACTTTTTCCTCCGTACGGCGCCGCCCCTCCGTTTCTTTATTTCACGTTGCGTTGCCATTTTGACCTCCCTTCGTTTATTCTTCCAAGTGTCTCTTACTGCTCCCATTCATGAGTTCGCTGACGTATTTTCCGACAGCATAACTGGATAAATGGGATTTGTTTATCCGGTTTATCCCGTCAAGCATCTATTCTGTGTATCCTGTTCATCCCTTATCCTGTGCATCCTGTTATCCCGTCAAAGCACCTGCTTCATGAATAGTCAGTTTTCGCATCTCGTAACGCCGCCGTCGCGGCGGCACTCCCGAGGGCGTCTCGCCCTCGGCGGGGGCACGCTCCCCCCAAGGCATAGCCGGCAAGATGCCGGCGTTACGGTCCGCCTTTGCGTCTTCGCGCCTTTGCGAGAAGTCTGCCCCGTCCCGTAGCCATTTTTTGAATCATGTTTATCCTTTATCCTGTATCCTGTTATCTCGTCAAAGGAACTCCCTCTTTGCGTCTCTGCGTCTTTGCGAGATGTTTCCTGTCTCCCGTATTCTCTCGCGCCGGCTTCCTACTGGGGCGGCGAGATGATGAGTCGGTAGAAGCGTCTCGATTCCTCTGCTCCGGGCGCGTTCTCGAAGCGCATGGCGCCGTATGAAGTTGCCGACCTGGTAGAAAGAACGGTCGTAGAGCCGTTCAGCAGCTCCGTTAGGGAATCGGCGGTCACCAACTCGTATGTCCTTCCGGCTCGGCCCGGCCAGGTCAGAAGAGGCACGTCTGTTCCCTCTCGCCGCTCTATTCGCAGCCGTGGACAATCCTGTGGGTTCACCGGAGAGGTCCCCGCAAGATACTCCTGTAAATTCGTGGAACCATCATTGTCGGCATCGGCGTTCGCGTCCGCCTGGTTGCCCGTGTCTATCCCCAGCCGCTGTTCCCAGACATCCGGCATCCCGTCGCCATCGGCGTCGGTCAGGCCCTCATCCCAGACGAGCTGCGGGGGATGACGCTCCGTCCCTCCCGCGATGCGCATCTCCTCGATGCAATACCAGCAAACAGTCCCCGGCTGCCTTGTCTCATCTGAGAAGCTGTATGAGCCGCCTTGCCTGGGGCTTCCGTGAGAGGGAATCAGGTGCTCGTTGAGCTTCACCCACGGCCCCTCAGGCGTCTCGGCCCGCAGGACGTTGAATCCCGCCATATCAATTTCCGCGCCCGTTTCCCACTCCAGGACCACCTCGGAATCGAGCGCGGTTGCGCGGAAGGAGCACAGCTCGACCAAAGTGTATTCCTCGCTCACGGGGGCGGAGCAGTAGCTCCACGAGCCGCCAACGCGGACATCGTAGCTCGAACCGCTGTTGTTTGTTATCTTCATGGCGAGGCAGTCGCCAGTGCTCACCGTAAACGAACCGGTATCCGTCGTGAATGTGAAGACTGTCGCGGAGCCATCTCCCGTTATGGTTGCGTCCGGGCCGCCTGCCGTAAAGTTCGTGCCGTTCTCGTCGTCGGCATAACCTATTTCAACCGTGAATGTATGCCCGGTCGTGGGCGCCGAGGTGAACGTTACCTGCCCTGTCCAGCCGGTGGCGACCCCGAAAATGGTGCTTGACGTAGCAGGCCCCGTCGCCCAGGTTTGCGAGGAGCTGGCGCCCACAGTCACAGTCCCGCCCGGCTCGGACATAACCCCCTGGTACATCGAGGGGTTGGAAAGCCACCATGCCTGGAGATCGTAGCTGGCGGTGGACGCGACGAGGGGATAGTCATCCAGATGCCCTGCTCCCTCACCTGTGTCGTACGATGTATCCCCGATACCATCGCCGTTGCCATCGCTCCCCCCGTAGTCGCTGTAATAATTCCCCATATTATTCTGCTTGGATGCGCTACTGTAGAAGTACCCCAGCAGCGTCGGCGACTTCCAGGTGTTCGTTGAGTTCGACCAAACCTGATCCGTCGTGTTGCCGCTGGAGTTGTTCAGGTAGATAGTGTTGGAGGAGCAGGAGGACAGGACAATGCCATAACTGTTACTGGAACAGGTGTTGCCCGAAATCGTGTTGGAGGAGGAGTACAGGAAGATGCCATAGTAATTTTGGCGGCTGGCGTCGTAGCCGCAGCGGTTGTTGGATATCGTGCAATGGTCGGCGCCACTTTCAAGGTATATGCCTCTTTTACCAGCGGCTGTTGCCCCGTAAATGTCCAAACCGGTTATCGTGACGTTGTTGGCCGTTACGTAGAACACGTGGTCGCTGGTGCTACTTGCCTTGACCTGAGGCGCAGTGCCATCGTCGTCGTACGCTTCTATGGTCAGGCTCTTCCCGACGTTGACGTTCTCAGTGTAATCGTCGGTAGATGCATTGTCATCATCCATCACCTTGATCGTGTCGTTGGCAATAGAACTGTCAACGGCGTGCTGGATGGTGCGCCAGGCCTGGCCGTCACCTGTACCCGTACCGCTGTTCCCGTCATTCCCGGTGGGGCTGACGTAGTAGGTCGTCGCGCCGGCCGCCGCGCCGATGACCATGAAAGGCAAAACCGCCAATAATGCCAGAATCGTACGGGTTCGCTGCGTTGTGAACATGACTTTTCCCTCCTTCCTTATATTTCGCGTTACGGTTTCTTGGGAGCATCTGTTTGTTCCGGGCCGGAAGCGGCCCGTCCATTCCTCTGAAGCGATCCGGGGGCTTCAACGAATCGTTCCCGCCAGCTTCGCAAGTGCTCTGATTCATAAGTCCGTGGACCTATTCTCTTTTCTGACTGGATGACAGGATGAACGCGA
>JABMQX010000265.1 GCA_013203085.1 bacterium
GATACAACGCTATTCCTTAAGCAGAATATCTGCTCAAAGCGCCGAAGATCTCGTCATCGGTGAAGTTCTTGACTGGTGAAGCCAGTCCGGTTCTCAACGAGTTCTTTACATGTCCCCACGATGAAGGCCAGCCGAGGTTTGCGCGAAATTTCCCTGAATCCCACGACTGTTGACCGTGCAGTGGGCGTAGTCTGGCATCTTTTCAGCACAGACCGGAAACAGAAAAATGCTTCATCGCCCGGGTAAGGTTTGCGGCGCCGTGGCGGGGAAAAATCCACAGAAAACGGAGCATCGCAAATTAAGCCGAAGGTAGGAAAGTGAAAAGGCGCTCCTTCCGTGTCGAGGGAATCGAAAGCAAGGCGGCTAACTCCCGATGTTGCAGAGAGTTCCTTTCCTGGGAAAAAGAATGGGGTTACCCATGCTCCTGCCTGTCACTTTCGCAGGAAACTCTGCCCTGGCACGATTTTTTCTGAGTGCTCAGTTGGCTAACACACCCCAAGGGTTCCATAGGAGGCGAGGCAATGAAAGTCGAAGTTATTTGTCCAAACGGACATAAGATCCCGGATGAGAGTGAAGGCTCTTTATCTTTCTCTCCTCTGGGAACCGACCGCCTAATAGTGGAGGTCGAATGTTTCAAATGCGGGTTGGAGTGGGGGATGTCTCTGAAGCTCTTCACATGCGACAAAAGGAAGCTCAGTGGGGGTGACGGGAACTCAGATTTCTTCCGCTCATGACTTCGGAGGACAGAAGAACGTATAGCGACTGGCGATTCGCACCCACAGATTCCGGCCGGTCTCAATCAGTGCCCTTTTTGTTTCTACGCCCACAGGTCACGTTGCGTAGAGCGGAGATCCGGCAGGAAAGTGCTTTATCGCTCACGGAGTCTTCGTGATAGTGCGACTGACAAGCGAAAAGGATTGCGGTTCGGCGGAAAAGGAAAGGAAACCACTGTTGGAACATAGTAGTCGCTTATGGGACACAAGTCCAAGATTTGCCAGGTTGCAAAGATCCTAAAAGAACTGGATAGCAGCGTCGGAAAACTGCACCGAGAAAGGATGTTGTGAGCTTATGGGGAAAGAGCGAATCTTGGAGCTCTGCATTTTGGGATCATTCCCTTTTCCCGGAGAGACAACGGGCCGGATATTCTTTCGGTTCGCGAGCCGTAGTTCATTGGCTGCAACAGGGAGCGAGGGCTACCGTCCCATCCCCATGGTTGTCAACGTACAGCCATACCACGGCCGCGCTGGATGTCTCACATGGGCGGTCGATATTCGGAGGTGAGCTATGCAAGAGCGATTGATCGAGATCGAGAAAGAATTCTCCAGGAGCTTCAAGTCGATGTCGGGCGTCGAGAGAAAGGACATCATGGAGTGTTTGCCGTTGAGGTACTCATCAATACTTTGCGAGTGACCCTGCACGTCACACGAGAAGAGATTGAGAGCGCCCTGGAACATCTCTGTCGGCTACAACTCATTGAGAAGGCCGTCCAAGTTGGCGGTAAAGAAGTACTTTCTATTACCGACGTGGGGCGACGGGTGCTAAAGACATCGTAGAGTTCCTGGGACTCCGGATGCTCTCGCCACGGCTGCGTACCCCTTCATGAAGGGCTATCCTCTCAGACCTTGCCGCTCGGCGTTTTTCGAAGTGTCGCGCCGAACTGTAGCGAATTGGTCTGATCTGGGACTAAACCTGTCTTATCAGGCAAAAGCACTCGGACTAAATGTTTGGTCTTATGCTCGGATGAAACGTGCCCTTTCATAAGCTTGAGTTGAGTCTTTCATCCGTGTTATGGTGTACTTGCTCTATGCTTGTTTGAGAATTGAAGGCGTGTCCAACATGGGCCGTTGACATCGCGTTTGGCACAAAGGTCACGACTTTTCAATTGTACGTCTGAGAGGCCGGCGTAAGCTCGATTGCCCTGAGGCAATCAACACGAAAATGGAGGTGAATATGAAGTTGGGATTGATCTCAGTTCTGACTCTGCCAGCGGCAGTCTTTGTGATTTGCGGTGCAAAGGCGGAGTCCCCTACCTCAGCCAGGCTTAGGCCCGAGGCGGTTGAAGCCCGCATACGTCGTCACCGGATGGGGGAGCTGGTCATCAAGACTGAGCCGGGAGCTGAAGTCAAGGTGGAGCAGTTGCGACATGAGTTCTGGTTTGGCACGGCCATCAGCAACAGCATGGTGCCTGGACGTTCCCGTCGGAGGATGAGCGAAAGTGACCGGAAAAAATACCTTGAAGTCCTGGCAGCCAACTTCAACTCAGCCGTGCACGAAAACGCCCTGAAATGGCATCACTGCGAGCCAAGTGCAACGGGTGGATTCAATTACTCCGTCGCAGAAGGAATCTACAAGTGGTGCGCAGCCAATGATATCACCATGCGAGGCCATTGTATCTTCTGGGCCACCGACCGTCACGTGCAGAATTGGGTCAAGCAGCTTGACAACGACGCACTGCGGCAAGTTGTCAAGCGGAGAGCTCAAGATGTAACCTCGCGCTTCCGCGGACGTATTGAGGAGTTTGACCTTGTTAACGAACTGATTTTCGGCAACTTCTACCGACGCAAGCTCGGCGAAGGCATAATCAAGGACATGGCACAGTGGGCTAAAGAAGGGAATGAGCGTGCTGTTCTATACTTGAACGAACAGGGCAGCCTTGCATCCGGAGGGCGCAACGCGGACAAGTATATTGCGCTGCTTCGCCAGATGCTGGATCAGGGCGTGCCCATAGGGGGTATTGGTTGCCAGGGCCATTTCAGCCGGATGCTGAATCCCGAACAAGTGCAGGAAACACTGGATCGGCTGGCGCAGTTCGGACTTCCGATCAAAATCACTGAGTACGACTTTGACAGTTCTGACGAGCAACTCAGAGCAAAACACCTTGAGCAGTTCTATGAGATATGTTTCGCTCATCCAGCAGTCGAAGGAGTACTGATGTGGGGATTCTGGGAGGGTGCACATTGGAGGCCGCGAGCGGCATTGTGGAAAAGGGATTGGAGCCCCACGCCGGCCGCGAAGACGTATCGAGACTTGGTGTTCAACCAATGGTGGACCAGTACCACCACCAAGGCCGATTCCGATGGCGTATGCCGGGTGCGGGCGTTTTACGGCAAGCACCGTGTCGAGTCACAGGGCGAGAAGAAGGTCATAATGCTGCTGAGAAAGGAAGGTCGCAAGACAGTGACGTTCTGACCGAAGCGGTCTTCCTTTGTTTTCATCACCCTGTCATAATAGCGTGTGCACTTTTCCCAGCTTGATTCTCATTGTACTGGTCGGGACCTTCGGGTCACAGAGAGAATGAGGATTGAATATTATTGTCTCTCGCCGTACAGTCAACAACCGCCTATGCAAACCGAACTCTACTTTCATCCGACCGTGGCCTTTGCCCGGCAATGACGATTCAACCTAAGATAAGGAGCAATGGGGCAATGAAGAAAAACCAGGCAGACGAGAAACCAAGCAAGGTGATTGTGGTACGCACGTCGACGGTTCTTTGGGCGGTGATCCTTTTCGCCCTCATCAACTTTGTACTTCTCTTCCTCATGTCCACGCACATCGTGACAGATCCCCCAATCATAGCCGTGGAGTACATTCCCAAGGAACATCTCACGTTCAAGGATACTTTTGTCACCGTTGACGGATATATGAAGCGATACAACGAGGCTTCCTCCCGTGAAAAGAGGCGGCTCACTCGGACGAGTCTTCACCAGACGTTAGCCGAGAAGAAGATCATCGATCCGACGGACTAACCGTTCTGGGCGTAAGAAGCGAAACGGAAAAGCTCGCCTGGGTCCTGCAGGGCGTGCTGCAAACAGGTCAAGTCTCGACGAAATCACAGCACCCATGGGGGCCTAACGTCACCGCTATAGGCTTCCGCCGATATGCATAGAGATGCTCCTGTTCACGCGCATTGTTCGGCACTGGGTGGAACGCCTGGAGTGAAACCGCATAGCGAGGTCCCAGGCGTCGCGGAAAAATGAATTCGCGCTGGGATGTGAGCCAACGACTGCCGCATTTCGATCACCGTCGGCTGCCCCCACAACTGCTTTGGGCCCTGACGAGGATAATCCCATCGCCTTGGGTGGATTCAGGTCTAAACATGGCAAGGAGGAATCACAGACTGGTCACAAGA
>JABMQX010000266.1 GCA_013203085.1 bacterium
AATGCGAATTTGCTCCCCAAACCTCCCCCTTCACAACCGCCACAAAAAAAAGATGTTACGCTTCCCATAAAAACCAAGTTGCGGAATCGCTGGAGCGCGCTAAATTGCCTTGGCGGCTGGGGCAAGATTATGGTATATTGAAATAGTGGCTCTGGGCAACCTTCGCATCGGGATCGGAAGGGGACGGGCTTTTCCCCACAGGGACTGAAGTCGGCACTTGAGTCCGACCAGTCCCGAGGAATCCAATGTGGGGGTGAGCGAAATGATTTCAGCCAAAGTTATCCGCGTTTCAGCAATCCTGCTTTTCACTGCAACCTCTGTCTCCTCCGGTTTCACCGCCGTCTGGCACGTTGACGGGGATGTCGCGTTTTCGGGGGGCGGCACATCGTGGGAGACCGCGTTCAAGACCATTCAGGAAGGCGTTGATGCCGCCTCCGATGGGGACGAAATCATTGTCCTGCCCGGCATCTACTCCGAAAATTTCAACTTCCGGGGGAAAGCCATTACTATCCGTTCTTTGGACCCCACAAACCTTGATGTCGTCGCCAGCACGATCATCAGCACTTCCTCCGGCCCCGTTGTGCGGTTCGAAAACAGCGAAGGTTTAGGTTCCGTTCTGGAAGGCTTGACGATTGAGAGCGAGTCCGACTGCGCCATATTTTGCGAGAATTCGTCTCCTTTGATCAGGAGCAACGTCATCACCTGCGCTACCGGCAACGGTATTTCTTCCGAAGGAGGCTCCCCGGAAATCAGAGACAACACAATAACCGCCTGCTCCACCCCCATCAGATGCGACGAGTCCTCAGCCCTTATCATCGGCAACAACATTGTGGACAACGAGGGGGGCGTGCTGTGCTATCGCGCTTTCCCGACGATCATGAGCAACTATATTGCCAGAAACCAACAGGCAGCCGTCCGGTTCATGGGCGCGGGTGGTTGTGGCAGCCCCGCAAGAGGCTTTGCCCGCATCATACGCAACACCATCGTAGATAATGAGGGCACGGGCATTTGCTGCCATGGATGGTTCGCTATTGAGGGGAACACGGTCATGCGCAACAGGTCCTATTCTGACGCCGGAGGGATTCATTGTACGTCATATTCGTATCTTTCCTGGATCACCGGCAACCTTGTCGCGCAGAACGTAGGTGAGCCCGATGGGATTTCGGCGACGGGGGAAGTGTTCCTGGTCAATAACACCGTTGTGAATAACGGCCTTCTGAGCGGCAAGGCGGGCAAGGGATACCGGCGCCGTAGCAGGGGTATAGAGTTCCAGTCCGACGGGGTTATCGCCAATTGCGTCATCTGGGGCCATGACGAGGATCTGTGGCCGCCTGGCACCACTCCCATGCACTCGTGCTTTGCCGATGGGGGTAACGAAACCGGAAGTATTTCCGACGACCCCATGTTCGTGAATCCCGCGGCGGGCGATTACCACCTCCTCCCCGCGTCCCCGTGCCGAGGAGCGGGCAGGCGCTACCCTGGCGTGCCGCACACCGATATAGACCTCGAGCCATTCCCTCCCGCCAGAATGCCGGATATCGGTGCCGACCAGTTCACCGACACCGATGGCGACCTGATGCCCGATTATTGGGAGGTAAGACAGTCTGGTACAACCGATATGGCTGCTAAGGAAGATGCCGACAACGATGGATTGACTAATCTTGGCGAATTGCTGAATCGCTCCGTGTGGAACATCCCTGACACGGATGGTGACGGCCTACTCGATGGAGATGAGGTTCACGACCTGAAAACTGACCCGAATAATACTGACACCGACGGCGACGGAATGCCCGATGGCTGGGAATTCCATCATTGGCTCAGCCCAACTTCTTCGGAGGGCCCGGATGGTCCGCCTGGCGACCCCGATGCCGACGGCCTTACGAACATCGACGAGTTCCACCAAGGTACAGACCCGCAAAACCCGGACACCGATTCGGACGGCCTCACCGACGGACAGGAGGTCAACGTGTATTCCACCCTACCCACCAATGCGGACACCGACGGCGATGGTTTAGCTGACGGACTGGAAGTGCACGAGATCGGAACTGATGCCAATGCCTCGGACACCGATTCGGACGGCCTCACCGACGGAGAAGAGGTCAATTTCTATTCCACACTCCCCACACTGCCCGACACGGACGGCGATGGCTTGAACGACGGCTTCGAAGTGCATGAGCTGAAAACTGACCCCAACGACATTGACACCGACAAGGACGGTTTGAACGACGCCTGGGAGTTCACGCACCAGCTCAGTCCAACCTCGTCCCAAGGCCAGGATGGCTCGCTTGGAGATCCCGATACTGACGGCCTGTCAAACATAGATGAGTTCAATCAGGCTACCGATCCGCAAAACCCGGACACGGACGGCGACGGCCTCACTGACGGGGAAGAGATCCATCTCTATTCTACACTCGCCACGAACCCAGACACTGACGGAGACGGTCTGGATGACAGGTTGGAGGTGCGCGACCTCAAAACTGACCCCAATGACATTGATACCGATGACGATGGGAAGGCCGACGGGGTCGAAGTTTTCGCTGGAACGGATCCTCTTGACTCGCTATCCCTGCTCCGTCTCCGCGCGATTGGATTGGAGGAAGGAGGCCTCTGTCTCCGCATCACGTGGTCAGCGGTAGCTGGGCGAACCTATCGCCTGCACTTTAGTACCGACCTTGTCTCATGGCAACCGACGTCCGAGGCGATCTTTGCCGATGGCGCCGTCGCGACGGTACTCCTCAAGAATCATCCATCCGTCCGAAGGAGGTTTTTCCGGGTCGAGGTCTTACCATGAACGCTGTCGCCCGGAGGGGCGTCGTGCAGGAGCGCATCTCCCACGCCGGTCTGTTGAACGGCAGCGCGCTACTCCTCAACTACGCGATAGAAAGCCACGGAAGAATCCGGGCCGTTCGGTGAGGCTGTAAAACGATGGGTTCTCCCGGACAATAGTGAGCCCGGGGTCAAGGGTCTCGGAGTCGAACCCGCTCTGAAAGAAAATCGAACCGTCCTCGGCTTGCGATTGCGTCGAGGTGGCGGCGACAAACAGCATCGCCGAAACAATCAGCGCCATCGAAACGGTCAAAGCTTCCTGAAGCCTTTGGAGTCTGGTTCTCTTTGCTTTCATCCTCATTTCCTCTCATTTGTTGTGAGGATATTCTCGAACGCAGGGTCCATGGGGTACGTCCCCGCTGAATGGAAGTTTTGAGGTTTCTGACAGCGTTGCTCCGTCGCGTATGCTAGACTGTCGTCATCCATTCGTCAAAGCCAATGGAAAAAGGGCACATGCCAAAAACCTTACCGCGTCTCGGGCACGAGGTTGAGTGCGATGATGTTTGTGACCGCGCATGAGACTTACGCCCTGCCGTACGCTGTAATCGGAGAGATTGCATTA
>JABMQX010000267.1 GCA_013203085.1 bacterium
AATACTTTCGATGGAAATCTGAAGTTTGAACAAAATGTTCTAAATTGTAGAAAAGCGACAATTGAAATTCCAACATAATTTCCTCCATGGTTTGTGTTAAGTGTCTTGTTCTAAATCAGTTATATCTTAACACGCATGGAGGAAAATGCAAGGAGAAATGACGCCGTAAGTCATTTAATTGTAAAGAGTTAACAGTTTTGCAGAAAGCTTGGTCTTTACAGGCAACGGAGTCCCTGAAAGCCAGGGCGGATTTTGCGGAACTTCTTGAGCAAGAAGGTGTCTATTGGAATGATGCCCAAGCGGCGTCATGGTACGTAGAAGGATCGAGAAAGGAAGGGTAGCTTAATGAAGGAGGTTTATCCAAAATGAAAGGATCAAAGACCCTCGCTGCAGCCATGTGTTTAGCAGCCGTTTCTTTTCTCTGGCTCATGTCCACTTCGTTGCTCGCCCTCATTATGGTAAGCTCCGGCAACCGTCCCGTCGAAAACATGGGCTGGCCATTGGGCTGCGAAAAGGTGGCGAATCTTCCGAGCCGCCTCGGGTACTGGGAGGGCCCGCCGTTCGGGGGCGGCGAGTACCACTTTCTGTACCGCTGCAAGGACACCGGCGAATTCAACGAGGCCCTGAAGACGTTTGCCGTGATCCGGGTCCCCAAGCTTGCGAGAAGGTCCGCGACTTCGAAGGACGGCGAGGTGACCTATCGCCCGGAATCCGATGGGCTTCCGGTGGTGGTGCACGACGGGCCGGAATACAGTACCTGGTTCGGCGGCAGAGGAGATAAGCGGGAAGAAAAGGAGAGGGTTGACTGGACGTTCACCGTGTGGAAGCCGGCAAACTGGCACCGCCAGTTCAACAATCCCAAGAGCGTTTTCTCGTCGGATCATCCCAATTTTCGCCAGCCGGTACCGCCACCGCAGATTGATGTTTATATTGGCGGCGGAGGTTCGATCGTTTGGAAAAAGGTGAAGGTACCGCCCAACGTTCGCGTTATAGACAAGCGTGAGGGAGCGTCGCCGGTCAAGCTGGTCGGAGGCGGCCTGGTCCGCGGGACCGTCTATGACATGGCCACCGGCCAGCCAATCGCAGGGGCCGAAATCATCCTGGCCAAGCGCAAGGACAACAGGGATTGGGAGGAAGTGGCACGCGGCAAGACCGATGACCTGGGCTCAGGCGAGGTCCAGAAGCTTCCCGCCGGGCGTTACGCGATCCGAATTCGGGCGGAAGGTTACGCTTCCCGATCGCAGGGAACCTATCGCAATAAGGGCAAGACCTATCACGAATTCGTTGTGGAGTTGCTGCGCCAGGCCAGTATCAAGGGCGTTGTCACGGATACGGACGGCAAACCAATCCCCGGCGTTGCGGTCTCCGCGCAGAATACGCTCGGCATTAACGGCCTGGGCTATTCGTGCAGCGATGCCAAACCGGCAACGACCGATGAACAGGGACGCTTCGAGGCGGCGTCGCTTCCGCAAGGCTTCACGCAGGTCCGTTGCCGCGTCCCAT
The DNA here is from genome assembly GCA_013203085.1 of bacterium. Classification (GTDB taxonomy): domain Bacteria; phylum Auribacterota; class JABMQX01; order JABMQX01; family JABMQX01; genus JABMQX01. Next base: position 1,504 of record JABMQX010000267.1, read on the forward strand.
CACTCTACCAGACGACGCCGATCTTCGAGCTGTTCAACGTCCCTTCCGATGACATCAAGATCGTCATGACCGGGACGGGCATTGTTCGCGGAAAGGTTGTCGGCCCCGACGGGAAACCACCGGCGCGTGAGGTCCACGTGAGCATTGGGCCGTCGGGGGGCAACCGGGTCGGCACGTGGGGCGGCTCGATGCGCTGCAAGGAAGATGGCAGCTTCGAGTTCAAAGGCGTGCCTCCTGGAGACTATTTGCTCAGCTCCAATCCTGGCCTCATGATTCAGGGCACAGACCCCAATGCCAAACCGGTAACGGTTAAGGCGGGCCAGGCAATAGAGGTAGAGATGACCCACTCGACGCGCTAACAGATCAGGGAATCCGGCGTGGCAAAGGGTGGTGCGGCAATTTGCCGCTGAGAGCATCCCTTATGTGCTCAGGACGAAGACGGTTCCACAGTAGAAAGATCGGCTTGGGGATGTTTCGCGGGGAGGAAGTGATGCCGTCCTCAACGCGCGCCCACGATCCTCCGGGAAGTGCACACGAAGACACGTGTGGCAACTCATTGCGCGGGAACCCATCTCAGCCGCGAGATGCGGATGCCCTTGAGGCTGGGGAGGAGTGAGGCGATGTAGGATTGGTCGTTGTGAAAGATGATCTCCGGGGCCGCAACCGGCAGGGTGCAGACGAAGTACTTGTCGTCCTTGATGCCGAAATTCATCGGGTCCTTGGATCGGTACACGCTGGTGCGGGCTGCGGAGCCGTATCGCTGGGTGCGGAAAAGGTAGTAGTAGCCCGCGTGATGGATGACGTGCGGGCATTCGGCGGAATACGGGTTTGTCCCCGCGCGGCCGCCGAAGGCGACAACCTTCGATTCGCTCCAGTTCCGTAAATCGCGAGAGGTTCGGCAGAAGACCGCTCCTTTGCGATCGGGATAAGCGGTGTAGTAGCAGTGCCATTTGACGCCGACGCGGATGACCATAGCGTCGCGGGTGTTGTTGCCGCGGCCCTCGGTGAACATGCCCGCTTTGCCGTCCTCGTTGAGCCGGCGGGTGAAGTTCTTTCCGTCGCGGCTCGTCGCCAGGCAGATGTTCACCCAGTCGCCATAGAACATGTGATAGACGTCGCCGATTTTGACCGCGTGCGGTGCCTGGAGGCCGCCGGGGGTCTCGCCGAATTTCGGGTCAGCTTGCATGGCGATGCCCATCGGCTTCCAGTTTTTGTCGGTGAGCCGCTTGCCCTCCCAGCGGTAGAAAAGCCTGGTGTTGCCGCCGCACTTGGTGTTGCGGATGCATGACCACAGTTGCCACGTGCGGTCCGCCGCCTGCCAGATGGCGAAGTCCACCGGCTGCTGTTTGGGACTCGTGAGATCGCCGAGGTCCGGGTCGCCGGCGATAGTCCATTCATCAATCACCGGTATCAGTCGCTCGTCCGCCGCCTGAGCAGAGGCGCTCAATAGCAATGTCAGCGCCACTAATCCTAACAAGCCCGCCTGTAATGCTTTTGTGTATTGCATCGTCTGCCTCCCACAAATGCTTTTCCTATAA
>JABMQX010000268.1 GCA_013203085.1 bacterium
AATTTGAGTCAATCAGCCCGAAGTTGCTATCTCCCGTTCCTCCGGCTGGCAGTTTTCGGCAAAAAAGAAGCCGCAGACCTATCGAGGCCGGCGGCGATCTTCCCATCGAGGGGACGACAAATTCACTGCAGAGGATGCCAGCAGGCTGAGTCCTTCTGCATCATCTTCTCGAAAGATTCCTTTTTGATCCACCTGGCGCTTCCGTCGCAGAACAGCAGATTGCCGCCATCGCTGTGCTTGATCATCAGGTACAGAGCTTCCCCGGGGGGCACGAAGCGCCCGTCGTTGAGCTTCTGTTCGCTCTCGTCGAGCAGCAGGATGATCCTGCTTGGGATTCTGATCCTCGATATTTGGATTCCGATTGCACTGCCGCCCGAAACCAGGGAACTGTCATTCAGTGAGCGGCCATCCAGGTAAGAGTTCATCGAATAGCTCAATCCGGCTTTCCTCCCCACGGGTCCCGAAGAGGGGCAAAGGTAGGGGTTCTTGTCCGGCGAGGCGTACCATTCCTCAGGCATTCCTTTCGTCGCGCTTCCGTAGGGACCGCACCTGGGAAGTCCCGTCACATAAGGCCACAACGTTCCTTCCTCGATTCGGATTCTCCGCATTGCGGCAGGCTGGGTCTGCGGGAATGAGCTCCCAGTTCCACCGCAAACGTAATCGAATCTTCCCTGGTTGTGTTCCGAAGCCGATGCTGGCAGGTGCCCATCGTTGTCGTTGGCGTACATCATCATCGCTTGACCGAGCTGGCGCATGTTCGATAAGCAGCGGGCCTGCCTCGCTTTCTCCTTGGCGGTCTGAATAGCCGGAAGCAGAAGCGCCATCAATATCGAGAGAATGGCCATGACAACGAGGAGTTCAATGAGCGTGAATCCCTTGATGAATAGGCTTTTCATGGATGGTTCCTCCTCATGCTAAGCTTGCGCCTCACAAGACCGCGCTTATTCTATCCCATCATGCTTGTCTACCGCAAGGTAAGGATAAATTCACCGCGTAGGATCAAACATGTCGGAACTCCTGTTCATAATCGCCAAGAACCTTTTTCCTTCGATCCACCTGACGCTCCCGTCGCAGAACAGCAGATTGGCCCCACCGGAATGCTTGAGCATAAGGTCCGGGACATCGTTTTCCACACCCGTAGGCACAAACCGCCCGTCGTTGAGCGTCAGCTCGCTCTCGTCAATTAGGAGGATCGTACTGCTCGTAATTTTGATTCTCGATATTTGGTATCCGATGCGGGCGTCGTTTGGATACCCGGGGAGGTCGAGATAGGAGTTCATAGCATAGCTCAATCCGCGTTTCCTCCCCACGGGACCCGCGGATGGGCAGAGGTACGGGTTTTTGTCCGGCGAGGCGTACCATTCATCAGTCATTCCCCGCGGCGCGGTTCCATAAGGGCCCGCCCTCTCGAGCTGCGTCATGTAAGGCCACAGCGTGCCTCCTTCGACCTGGATTCTCTGCACGGCAGCAGGGTCAGTCTGAGGCACTGAAACCACGTTCCCTCCGTAAGTCCAATCGTATCTCCCCCGCATCCCCGCCGAGCCGCAGGCGGGGAAGTGCCCGTCGTTGTCGGTCGCATACATCAGGAACGACTGGCCGAGTTGACGCAGGTTCAACGAACACCGGCTCTCCCTCGCCTTTTCCTTGGCGGTTTGGATCGCCGGCAGCAGAAGCGCCATCAGTATTGACAGAATGGCCATCACGACGAGAAGTTCTATGAGGGTGAATCCCTTGATATGTCGAGTTTGCATCATTTGTCCCTCCTCATGCTAACGCTGGACGGCGCAAAATGTTGAGCCCTCCACCTCAGTACGGGCATTACTCGACTCTTCTTTTTCACGCCCACATTTTTGGGCATCGCAAGTCCCACAGCGTAGGATGATCTTTTCGGTCACTCGGTTCAATCTGTGTGAATCAGCGTTCATCAGCGGTTTAGTTTTTCTAAGATGCCGTTGAAAACCGCAGATAAACGCAGATGCACGGGGCCCTTCGTTCCGGTTTACCTCTCCCCCACCTCCCGTACGGGCGGCGCTCCGCGGGCATAGTCAAGGACCCTGACGTCCACGTCCGGATTCCTCTCGAAATCCTCCGCCAGCTTTCTTGCCACGGCGTTGGCGACCTTCGCTGCAAGCTCCCGGTCGGCCAGCTCGGCTCTCACGTCCAGAAACTTCGTGTTGATTATCCCTTGGAAAACCACCCTGCCGACTGCCTCCGGCGACACACCGCCAGCTTTTGCCGCCTCCTCGCGGAATACCGCACTCTGAGCGTGGGCGATGACCTTTGCCACCGCGACGTCATGCTTTCCTCTGGCTTCCGAAGATACTGATGTCGGAGACAGACCAAATACCGATTTGCTCTCTACCGATAGGCGGGCCCTTGCCGACGGCGATGCGCCGCCCATCAGACAACCTCCAGCGCCCAAAAGACCAAGCATAGCAAACAGATATAATATAGACCTCACAGCACTTTCCTTTCAAACAGACACCCGATTCAAAATGGGTTCCGCCACCAACCCACTCAAAATCATATCCTAAGCCTCTTCCTTTGTCAAATACTTGGCAAAGTAGTGTCTTGGGCGGACGCCGACCGGAAGCTTCCTCCTCCGCCCTGCCTCCTTTCCTCGACATCACTGACCATCTAAACGGCTTTGAGTTTTTCCATCAAGGAGCGAACGACGGCGACAGCAAATTCCTCATCGTTTATATGATTGTCCAATTCCACAACCTCAACCTCCGAGCCGAC
>JABMQX010000022.1 GCA_013203085.1 bacterium
AATGTACCCGGTCTGAGCCAATCCACGTTGACGCTCGTCGGGTCGTCCGCCTTCATTCCGAGAGGAGTGGCGTCAACGAATATGTCGCACCTTTGAAGAGCGTCCTGAATTGGCATGCGTGAGAAAGGGACGAATCTCGCCATACCGGGGCGAATCCCAATAGCTGAAACGAGCGCCTGTGAGCGGCTCTCATCGCAATCGCAGACGAAAACCTCCGCGGCCCCATCGAGCGAAGCCTGCGCAGCGACAGCTCTGCCGGCCCCGCCGGCTCCCATCACGAATATCGTTTTGCCCGCGAGCTCGATGCCGTTTTCCTCGCGAATAGACTTGACGAATCCGCTGCCATCAGTGTTGTGGCCTTTGAGGCGGCCTTCTTTGACATCGATTGTGTTGACGGCGCCGATGATTTCGGCTTCGGGCGAAAGCTCGTCAAGGTATTCGATGACCGCCTGTTTGTGGGGGATCGTCAGGTTTATCCCCCGAAAACCGAGGGCGATGATGCCGGCGACGGCTCGGCCGAGGTTGTCCGGGTGAACGCCGAATGGAAGGTAAACCCAATCCAGCCCGGCGGCCCGAAAGCCAGCGTTTTGAAAATCAGGGGAAGCCGTATGACGCACCGGGTATCCGAACAACCCGACGACCTCGGTTTTTCCGGAAATGTCCATCGCGAATTCCCCAGTAACGAAAACTGCTCGCATAGATGACAGCGGGATGGCGTGTAGAATATACGGCCCCGACGAGCAGATTGTCAACCACGTTTAGTCCCCCGACCTTCGCACATACAACACGATGTCTTGCTCGAAAGCGGGAGAGTGAAAGAGATAACGATTTCCAGCTTGGGTTTGCTTCGCGGGTGAAATGAACCGGCCGGACTTTGGATCATACCAGCGGGCGGTGAAAAGGCTGTGTGAGAGGCGCAGTGTGACGGTCACGGGGCCGTCACCGAGGACGTAGCAGATGTACTCGTCGCCCGGTTTGGCAAGGGTGAAGATATGATGCTCGCTTTTTCCCTCGACCGAGGCCAACTCATCATGCGGCGTCATGGTCCAAAACTTGACTTCGTTGTCGGTGAGGAAGTCGAGAAGGTGCTGCCCGCCACAGAGGATTTCTTGGGGTGGCGACCGAGATGGCCGGCCATCGTCGAGCGTATGGCCTGTCCCTCGCCAGAAAGCAAAATCGAAGAAATTGGAGTGCCCGCCTGCTGTGAAGTCGCCCCACATCATCTTGCGCGGGAAGTTAACGTCGTCCGTGCTGCGGTTAGCGAACAGGAAGTACTCGTTGTGGCTGACGGGCTTGCCGACGCGGAATCGCAGGAGGGCGGCATGATGGTTGCGCACGTCGCCGTCGGTCGCATACAAGCCTCCTCCTCCACGGTGCTTAACGACGATGTCGTTCTCGCCCTTGCGGGGGTCGAAGGCGGTGGACTGCTCGCCCGCGGAGACGAGACGGGCGGGGTGGGCCGGGTGATGGTGGATGTAGTCAATGAAATGTGCGACCCAGCGTCTTCCGCCTGACTCGTTCGCTATTTCGTAAATGATATGGCCGAACTCCGCAGCCTCGGCGAGAACTTTATCAATGTAAGCGTGTTGAACGGCCATCAGACGTGGGTTATCGAGGGCTGTATCAGAGGTCACACCGCCGGGTCGCAGGCCGAGGCGATTGATGTTATTCGCGTCGGCGTAGAGGCTTTCCTCGAAATCACGCCGTCCTCTGAAGCCTTCAAAGAGAGTCAGCTCAACGTAGATGCCGCGTTTCGCTGCCTTGCGTAAGAAGGGCTTGAGGCGATTGTCGAAATAGGACTGATCGAACCTGGTTAGGTCGAACTTCAGCTTGCCGTCTATGGCCTTGCCCGGCCCTGTGCGAGCGAAGAGCCAGGCTGAGTTGGAGAGTTGAGCCGGATACTCCGCCGGTCCCCGCAGGCCGCCCCAACTGCACACATCTTGCCGGACATAATTGAGATGGTGAGTTGCAAGGTCATCGAGATATTTCCGCCACGAGAAGCCCTTTTCGTTTCTCCAGATCGTGAACAAAGAGCGATCGGAAACGCCGACGAGCACTACGTGTCGCTTGCCGTCGTGGAAGTAGTAGGGATGCCGAGGAGAGATTTCCAAGCGGGCAGTCTCCGCGGGCATCACCACGCCGGTTATCGAGAGGAGAAATAAGCAGGTTGTTTTCGCTATTTCGATATGCATGTTCTTAATCTCTCTTTTGCTTTGCGCTGTTGTAAGACGCGAAATCGTGAAAAGCAAGAGAAATTCGGCGGGTTGCTTTTCGGCAAAGGCACTCAAGTTAGGGTAGCAAACGCCGAGGACAGATTTCCGAAGGCAGCAACTTGCCGAATTCGCTCAGAAAAAAAGTATCAAAAGGATTGACAAAAAAGGGAAGGGTTTTCTATTATCCTGTCCAACGACGCTTGATAAGGCGCATGGTCATACGAAATTGATGGCAAGGCTCCGGTGCGGCTGGATTGAGCGGTCAGTATTGTTGAGCATTTGCAACGTCTTTTTGTAAGGCCAGACGGGGCCTGTGGGGGGGGGATGCTGCGTCTCAACCGGCAGGAAGGCAGTGAAATCTGGTTAAGAGGTGTGAAAGGAGGAAGGTTATGATCGCTCTTCTTGTGGGGATTGTGTTCTTCGTGCTCGGTGTACTGAGCTTGGCTGTTTTCGGCGCACACGGTTGGTGGCCCTGGTTCATTGTCGTACTGAAGGGTTCTCTACCGCCTATCGCCATTCTGTCGGGCTTGGCTGCGCTGGCGCTTGGGATAAGTCAGGTAAAAGATAAGGCCGCCGCCAAAAAAGAAGAGAAGGAGATGGCAGCGGAAGAAGCAGAACCCGAGGCGCCCAAGCCAGCGGAACCACCTAAACCCGAGCCACCGAAGCCACCGGAACCACCCAAACCCGAGGCGCCTAAGCCGCCTGAACCCGAGAAAAAGGAAGAGGGCGGCCAGTAGGCTCGCCGGAACCCTTTTACGCCGGCAGCGCCTCATCGTACGGTTCGTCGCCTGAGCTGTTTATTGCGCGGCTGAAACGATGCGAATGAGTTTTTGAAATCCGCGGTTAAGCTGCCGGCGGCAAATGTTGGCGTTTATTAGCCCGTGCTATCAATGCACGGGCTAATTCTTTTCCGTCTCCGCTTTAATCCTTGCATTGCTCCCAAGCATCCGCCGGCAGCCGGCCGCTCTTTCGTGCTCCGATTCATAAGTTCGGCAACGCATTTGTTCCGACGGGATAGCCCCGCGTTCCGCGGGGTTTATCCCAGCACGAGGTCTTTGCCGTCGCGCTTCACCTGTACCTTGCGTCCGCCTGAATTCATGAGTGAGCCTGCCCGGCAGGAGAGCTGCGGCGGCCAGATAGTCGATCGGCTGTGACCTTGTCCATCCTGTTATCCTGCCGGAAAGATTCTTGACAAGATTGGCCCCGCCACGGCGGGGTTTGGGGATGATCCTGGGTATCGTGTTATCCCGTCAAGAGACCTCTTTACTCGGAGCAGAATACGCCACGCTATTTCAAATGAGAGCACTCAGCAACAGAATCGGCAAACGAATCTCTTTTCGCCCGGTTCCCTGTCTGTCACGCGGAGCGCCCGGGGGCTGTGGGTAAATCTCATGTTGTTTTTCCACGAGTGTGTGGAGCGCTCATGGAGTGGACGTGGCAGATGGCGACGGCGAGGGCGTCGCTTGCGTCTTCGGAGGCGGGAGGTTTCTCCAGAGAAAGAATCTGTGCAACCATACTCTGAACTTGCTGTTTCGCCGCGGAACCATGGCCCACGACAGCCTGTTTAACCTTGCGAGGAGAGTACTCGTAGATGTCCAGGTTGGCCTTGGAACCAGCGAGGAGAACCACGCCGCGTACCTGGCTGAGCTTGAGTGCAGAGGAGACGTTTTTGCAGTAGAAAGAGCTTTCAACGGCCATTTCCTGGGGTTCGAAGCGAGAGATGAGCTTCTGCAAAGTGTCGTAGATGAGGACATACCTTTTCGATAGCGGAGAGGCAGACGGAGGTTTGATGCATCCGTAGTCAAGGGCGGAGATTCGATTGCCATCGAATTCGACGACGGCGTATCCGGTGACTCTGCTTCCGGGGTCAACGCCAATCACCCTCATGCCACGCTATCCCTCGTTCGCTCGCCAGCGGCACTCAGCAGAAAAAGCGCGACCGAGCAGGCAACGGTTCTCCCCGCTAAGCGATCTGGGCAAGGATTTCGTCGGCAATATCAAAATTGCTGTAGACGTTCTGGACGTCGTCGTGTTCCTCCAATTCCTCGATCAAAGCCAGAAGATGCTGCGCATCTTTCCCTTCGACTTTCACTGTGTTTTTCGGAATATAGGTAATGGAGGCCATATCCCACTCGACGCCATTGTCCTGAAGTTGTTTCTTGACGCTTTCAAGATCGTCGGGGGAGCAGGTAATCTCGTATGCATCGGTTTCGGTTGTGAAGTCTTCTGCGCCAGCGTCGGTGGCGAGGAGAAAAAGCTGTTCTTCTTCGGCTTTTGCCCGGTCCACGCGGATAAACCCCTTCTTCGCAAATATCCAGGATACGGCGCCGACGCCCGCGATATTTCCGCCTTTTTTGGAGAAGATTCTTCTCAGCTCGGATGCGGTGCGGTTCTTATTGTCGGTGACAATCTGGATCAGAATGGCTGCACCGCCCGGCCCATAGGCGTCGTAACTTATTTCCTCGTAAGTGATTCCTTCCAGCTCGCCTGAACCCCTCTTTATAGCTTTCTCGATGTTTGCCGCGGGCATGTTCGCCGCCTTCGCCGTCTGGATGGCGGTTCGCAGACGGGAGTTCATATCGGGGTTCGGGCCTCCGTCCCTTGCCGCGATTATGATTTCTTTGGCGATTTTGCTGAAGACCTTTCCTCGCCTGGCGTCGAGAGCGCCTTTCTTATGCTTAATGCTCGCCCATTTGGAATGACCTGACATTTCGCCATCACCGCCTTTCCGTTGCGCTTTCGGAGGGGTTCGCCGAATCTCAAAGTGGGATGTTCTACTCCTCCTCTTCCTTTTTCTTCACGGCTTCTATGATTTTCTGGGCTATTAGGTGAGGGACTTCTTCATAATGCGAGAACTCCATCTCGAAGCTTCCACGCCCCCCCGTCCGCGAACGGAGTTCGCTTGAATACTTGAACATTTCTGCCTGGGGAACCTGAGCTTTGATGACCTGCATGTTTCCGACCTGTTCCATGCCGAGAATCTTTCCGCGTTTGCCGTTGAGGTCTCCGGCGATATCCCCCATGAATTCGGAAGGGACGGTTACCGCTGTTTTCATGATGGGTTCCAGCAGAACCGGCTTGGCTTTCCTCATGCCGTACTTGAAGGCCTTGGAGGCGGCGGTCTTGAAGGCGATTTCCGACGAATCAACCGAGTGGTAGGAACCATAATAGGCCGCAACCTTCACATCCACGACGGGATAACCCGCCAGGACGCCCTCGGCCATGGCATTTACGATGCCCTTTTCCACTGCCGGGATGAAGTTGGTGGGGATGACCCCACCCTTGATCTGGTTGACGAACTCGTAGCCTTCGGTGCGGCCTTTGGGCTCGACCCTCAGAAAGACCTCCCCGTACTGCCCTCTTCCACCAGTTTGTTTCTTGTGCTTCTCATGTCCCTCGCCGAGGGCGGTAACAGTTTCTTGATAGGCGACTTTTGGCGTGGAGAGGTTGACGCCGACTTTGAACTTGCTCTTGAGACGAGACACCATAACGTCGAGGTGAAGGTCTCCCATTCCTTCCACGACAAGCTCCTTAGTGGCCACGTGGCGAGTAACCTTGAAGGTGGGGTCTTCCTCGGCCAGCTTGCTCAACCCAACGCTGACCTTTTCCTCGTCTCCCCTCGTCAACGGATGCACCGCCATGGAGATGACGGGCTTGGGCACGTCAATGCCCTTGTACACAATGGGGTCTCCGGGAGAGGCGAGAGAGTCGCCAACGGCTGTGTGTTTGAGCTTCGCTACGGCGGCGATGTACCCGGGTCCGGCGGATTCCACCTCGATCTGCGTTTTCCCCTGTAATACGTAAATGTGAGCGAATCTCTCTTTGTGTGCTTTCCCCACATTTAAGACTTCGCTATCGGCTCGCAGCGTCCCCGAAAAGATGCGGAAGTATGTTAGCTGGCCCACGTATGGGTCGGTGACTGCCTTGAAAACGAGGGCGCTGAAGGGGCTATTTTCGTCAGGACTTCTCTCATGCCGGCCGTCGGCGCCGGCCGCAGGCCCCGTCTCCGCCGGGGAAGGGAGAAGCCCTTCGATACCTTGAATCATTTCCTCAACGCCTATCTGTTTTTGGGCGGACCCGCAAAGAACGGGCACAAGCTTCCTGTTTATCACTGCCTGTTTCAGTCCAGCGAAGGTCTCCTCCAGCGAGAGTTCTTCTCCTTCGAGGTACTTCTCCAGAAGGTTATCATCGGCTTCGGCTGCTATCTCAATCAGCTTCTCCTTCAGGGAGGTGGCTCTGGAGGACTCTTCCCCCTGAAGGGAATCCATGCCCTTGCCATCAAGGAGATTCGCCACGCCGGAAAATGAGGATTCCTTCCCTACAGGCATGAGAAGGGGAACGCATTCCCCGCCGAAGACCTCGGTGAGACTGTCTGCCACGGCAAGGAAATCGCTATTCTCCTTATCGAGCTTGTTCACGAAGAAAAGGGAGGGGATGCCCGCTTCCTTGAGCACTCTCCAGGCTTTTGCGGTGCCGACCTCAATTCCGGAGGTGCCGTCCACGACGATGACCGCCGCGTCGCAAGCCCTCGAACAGCAAACTACTTCTCCGAAGAAATCGGCGTATCCGGGGGTGTCCAGCAGGAATACGACGTTCCCGTCATGCTCGAAATGGAGCGCTGAGGCGGAGATGCTAATCAGCCTTTCCTTCTCTTCGGGAAGGTAGTCGGAGATGGTCGTCCCCGATTCGACGGCGCCCATTCGCGAGGCGGCTCCGGCAACGTGAAGCATAGCTTCACAGGTTATCGTCTTGCCGCTTCCGCCGTGTCCGACGACGACTATTGTTCTGACGCTGTTCGCTTCGTACTGTTTCATGGACCTCTTTCTATCTTTCGGTCAGCGAAAGTTTCGGTGTTGTCTGCTGTTCTCAGGTTTCTGCTGGGTGCTACGCGAAGATAGCAAACGCCTTACTCCCTCTGCAAGCGGAAATTTGGTTTGCTCCGAGGCGGACGGATGCGATAGGAGACCACATGGAGAATCAACTCGACCGAGACCGCATATCTTAGCTCGGGCCAAGTTCGAAATGGACTGCGGTAATTGTCTTTTCCGGGTTTTGTGCCGTTCGTTTCGCGTTAGCGGCGGAGGGCTTTGGCTCCGATATCGCTCCTATAATGGGCGCCCTCGAAATGGATTGTCTGGACTGCCCGATAGGTCCTTTCAATCGCGTCGGCAATCGTCTCACCGAGACCGGTTACGCCGAGAACCCTTCCGCCGTTTGTGACGATCCTCCCGTCATCGAGCCTCTTTGTCCCCGCGTGGAAAACGTGAACGGAATCCCCCGGCAAAGAGTCGAGTCCGGTGATGACCTTTCCCTTCTCGTAGGCGCCCGGATAACCACCCGAAGCCATTACGACGCACACCGCCGACGCCTGATTCCATTTGAGCTCGATCTCCGAGAGCCGCCCGTCAATGACCGCGTTCATCACCTCGACAAGGTCGTTCTCGAGGCGGGGCATAAGAGCTTGCATTTCCGGATCGCCGAAGCGTGTGTTGAATTCGAGGACTTTTGGCCCCTCCTCGCTAATCATCAACCCCGCGTAAAGCACGCCCTTGTACTCGATGCCCTCTGCGGCCAGTGCCCTGACCATGCGAGTGAGGACTTCCTTGTTGATCCGGCGATACATCTCAGGCGTAACAACCGGCGCCGGTGAATAGGCGCCCATGCCACCGGTGTTCGGCCCCTCATCGTTGTCGTAAACCGGTTTGTGGTCCTGGGCGGAATCCATCGGAAGAACCGTTTCGCCGTCGGTGAAAGCCAGAAGGGAAGCTTCTTCCCCGATCAAGCAGTCCTCGACGATCACTCGCTCGCCCGCCGCTCCGAATTCCTTCTCCACCATGATGCGATGGACGGCTCGCTCCGCCTCCTCCTTTGTGCGGCAGACGATTACGCCTTTCCCCGCTGCGAGGCCGTCCGCTTTGACGACCATCGGCGCCTCTCTCTGGTGGATGTGAGCCAAGAGTTTCTCCGCATCGGCGAAAACCGCGTGGGTCGCTGTGGGTATCCCATACTCGACCATTATCTTCTTGGCGAAGACCTTGCTCGCCTCCGTCTGCGTGGCGGCTTTGCTGGTGCCGAATATGCGCAATCCACGCCGCTGAAACTCATCGGCGATCCCGATAGCAAGAGAGGCTTCCGGTCCAACGACCGTCAGGTCAATCTTCTCTTTCTCGGCGAAGTCCGCCAGACCGCCGATGTCCGTCGCAGCGATTTCCACACACTCCGCACGTTCGTGGATGCCTCCGTTGCCGGGAGCGCAAAAGATTTTCCGGACGAGCGGACTTTGAGCAATCTTCCACACGAGTGTGTGCTCCCTTCCCCCACTCCCAACGACCAATACCCTCATATCTCTCTCCAGCTCCTTTCCGGTTGAGTGCGGCACTGTTGGCACATCACGGTGAGTTGAATAGAAAAAAACCGTGTTCCAAGAACCCACGAGCGCGCCACAGGGTACTCACGGGCAGTGCAAAAGACATCATGAAATGATTCATCCCTGCGGTGATGATGGTAGGATTTTTGCCGCGTTCCGTCAACCGCCTGTGGCAACGAAAAGTGCATCGGAGGCATCGCGCGTAGCCGAGAGAAAAGAAAGACCGCAGAAAAGGGTAGATGAGCGCAGATCGGGGAGGGAACCATTTATTCCTATTCCTACTTCTCTCCGTCCACGTGAATCCGGAGTTAAGTCTCGCATGTGTAAGGAGTCTGCGTCTTTTGGTTGAATTGGCTCTCCAACAACTGACTCGG
>JABMQX010000269.1 GCA_013203085.1 bacterium
ACTCCCGCAAAAACCTGCGCGTCATCGCCAGCCTTGATTTGAGCCGGATGGCGGACCCGGGCAAGCGCCCTGATAGAGACTACGCCGTCTCATGGGTCAAGGCTTTTGGCAAGGGCCGTGTCTTCTACACGACGCTGGGGCATGAACCGAAGACGTACTGGAACCCGCTCTTTCTCCGGCACCTCCTCGCCGGCATCCAGTTTGTCATGGGGGACATAGAGGGCAAAACAGCCCCGATCATGAAGTGACTTCTGGTAACCATCCAAGGCCGGTGGGCCGAGAACCACATGGCATACGGCCAAGTGTGCTCGCGAGAGAGGCCGCTCAGACGAAAAACAGTTCTTCGGGACGGGGTAATGATAATGCCCCTGCGATCTCCACGGAATGACAGATCTCGCAAACGCCGTGGAAAGCCACTGAGCTCACTGAGCACGAGCGAGAAGCTCGTGCCAGGAGGCATCGATATTGGAAGTAACCTATGGACTGTCTGCGATCTGGGATTTCCGCCAGAGTACGTGGCGTGAAAAGCCTTTCTCTCGCTGTTGCTCGATAACGCGGCGACGTTAGGGAAATCGCCATCAGTGCACTGCCCCGTTACTGGCGCATGCAACTGCGTTCACCGTGTGCTTGACAGCTCCATCAGCTTCACCAGTTCAATTCCCTTCCCCGTTCCCAAGTTGCGTGAATATTGCTTATCCTTGGTATTGCTCCAGGTCTCGTGGGCCCCGAGGCTTTCCAGGCGAGCGACGTTCCCTTTGTGGTTCGGATCATAGAAGGTCCCCGAAGGTGGATCATTCGCCAGTGCCGCTTCAACCAAATAGTCAACGGTCCCCGACCTATGGGGCGCGTCGTCCCATTCAGTTCGGAGGAAATCGAAGCCCACGGAATCAATTGCCACAGGATCCTGTGAGGCAAAAAGACTCGAGGTCCAATCCCCGTTGAATGGTGGGCTTTTCCACTTTCGGGGGGCTCTCTCTTTCGCATGTTTTCCCGCGTAGAGTCCGTCAATCAGGTACAGAATAGTCTTGCCGCCGAGATGCTTGTGCCCCATCAGGTCAACCAGAGTCCTGTAATGTCCCATACCGGGTGTGTTGAACGGGAGGTCCTTGTGCATGTCGTAATAACCTGCGAATCGAGCGGGCTTCCTGGCCAGCGAGCCGTAATGGTTCTTCGCGCAGAGCGTAATACCGGCCTGATCGTTGTGGCTTTTGAGATTGGCCAGGTTGATCAGGTAACTGGCCTCGACATAGGACTGGGGGACATAGTCCGTTTTCTTGTCTGCGGCGTCGGGCGTGCTCCAGTAGAAAGGAACGGATGACGGCTTCGCAGCGGTACGGCCGAATTTCCCCAAGAACTCGAGATACCGCACTTCCGGAAACTCCTTGCGGCACATGTCGTAATACTCATTCGGGAAATAGCACAGGGTATCTCCAACCGTAACATCGGCCTGTTTTGCCCCGACTTCGTTGACAAGTTGCCGCAACAGAGCGATGATCATTTGCGGGGAAGTGTTCATGTAATCGCGGCCTCTCAGGTTGTAATCCTCGACGTTCACCACTTCGCGTCTGCTCCAAACCTGGATACACCCCACGAAGTTGACCTTGACGAGGATCTTTTCCCCCGACTCGTAGCCCACATTTCCCCTTCCATGCGTTTTATTGAAATGTTTGAAAAGTTTATCCCAGGCGGCGGCACTGTTTGTCTCGCCGGCGAGAGTTCGGATGGCGCGGGCCATCATTTGATCCACGACCGCCTGGTTCGTGTGAATGCTTTCCCACCAGTGTCCGTCTCCGGGGCCGCCCCAGTCGGTCGCATCAGGGTTGTGTGCCCAGACGACGCGTCCCGGGTAAATACCCTTTGCGACGCCTACTGGAGCGTTAGCCACCAGCTTATCGGCTGCCAGGGCCGTGTCATGCGTTGTGATGCACTCAGTCAAGCACACCGCCCCGATAGCAACGGCGACCATCACTACGCCGATCACGCAACGCGATCGTGCAAAGCTGCGTTTTGCTTTGCGAATGGCTGCGATCGAGACGGTCGCCCCTACAAGCCAAGTGACAAAGCCGGAGGCCAGCGGGAACGCCACTCGCTGACAGGGATAAGTTGCCCGCGAGGGCTTCGGAAACACACGCACGAGGAACCATATCAGCGAGAGTAGTCCGATGATAGGGAACATCAACATGGACCAGTGACGTCTTCTTTTGCCTCCAGAGCGCTTAGCTGTTCTCGGGCCAACTGAGGGCATGTGTTCTCGTGTTGACAGCGGCATTCTCTACCTCCTATGGTGAATGTTTACTTCATCGCACGCCTTGTCTCTTGGAGATCCGTCGTGAGGAGCTGTGGGAGGCCCAACAACAATCCCACGGACAAGGAAGACCATAACGCGCATCACGATCTACAGGCAATGGCCGGCTTCGAGAACCGGGAACTAAGTAACGGTTTCTCCGGTTGGAGAATGATAAGCCCCGCCATTGGCGGGCGACATAAGCACCTCAGCCCTCCAAGAATTCCTCAAGGCGAGTTCGAGTAGGCCGGCGTTTTCTTGTCTTCGTAAAGGGGGGCGTGGGCACGGTGCCAGGATTCCCGCACGGGCTGGGTCCGAGGCAAACTCCGCCATTCAAATACAGCCGCCGCCGCCGGGGCCGCGAGCATTTCCGGCGCCCCATCAGCGGTGCGTCGTTCCGCGCTTTCCGGGCATTTTCTTGAGGGCTCTCCGGGCCTCCATGTCCGCCTCTTTCTGTCTGATGTTCTCCCTTTTATCGTAGAGCTTTTTTCCTCTGGTGAGAGCAAGCTCCACCTTCACTTTTCCCTTTTTGAAGTAAACCCGCAGGGGGATGAGTGAGAATCCCTTGAGGGAAGTCTTTCCCCAAAGCCTTCTTATCTGCTGCTTGTGGAGGAGGAGCTTTCGCGGGCGGAGGGGCTCGTGATTGTGGATGTTGCCCTGCTCATAGGAACTGATGTGGAAATTGTAAAGGAAAACCTCCATGTTTTGCACTCTCGCGAAACTATCGTTGAGATTGCCTTTGCTGAGGCGGAGTGATTTGACCTCCGTGCCCTGCAAGGCGATGCCCGCCTCAAGTTTCTCCAGGATGGTGTAGTTTCGCAGTGCTTTTCGGTTGGTTATGATGACTTTCACGTCGCTCATGGCAGATTTCCCTCTACATCTCTTTTCCCCATCCTCTCTTTCCGAATCGCGTTTTGGCGCTGCACGCCAACCCCCGAAAGCGCCACGCCTGCGGCACTGTCCGGAAGCGACGCTGATGATGACGCCCGCTGGAAGGTAATCCCGCGAAGGCTCGTTCTTGCGATGACCAACTCCTCGATGAAAGGCAGCTTCAGAGTCAGGCTTCGATCATCCAAACCGACAATGCGGCCGAGAATGATGTCACCGTTCCAGAGGGAGACACGCGGCAAAAGCCTCCCTTTCGCGAGCACGCCATTGCGAGGCACCGCGAACGCGATGGAACGAACCTGGCCCTTATCAATAGCGGTTTCGATAGGCGAGTAAGGGCTTTTCAGGACGACGTCCTCGAAAATCTCGATGACCCGTCCGGAAACCCTGTCACCGTTGGAAAGAAGGACCATATCGAGGTCCCCCTTCGGTGCTACACCATCAATTGTGCCGACGAGCCGGCTGATCCTCAGGTCATCGAAAGCCGCTTTCCCCTCCGTATGGAGCAGGACATATTCGCCACGGCGGATAGGGTTCGGATCGAAAAGACGCATCAGAATGTCGTTCCCGGACCAGAGGACAATCTCGCCGTTACGGGGATCGTACTCGGCTCTAAGGCGAACGAGGGAACCGGGGGACTTGACCCGTTCTCTCCAACCCTGATGCCTCCTTCCTCCGATAACCTTGTAAAAATAGACCTCTCTTCCCCGAAGCATGACCATATAAGCCAGTTGGCCGTACCGTGTGTCATATCTGGACGCAAAGAAGAGCAATCCGGCGTTCCGGGACTTGGTGACATCCATCACCCATTCATATCGCATCATTTCCTCTTGCACGACGCGAACGTAGGCACGACAGAATGGCAAGGGGCTTGCCTGCACGAACTGCCCTTTCTCCACTTTCCAGCCCCCGAGGACCGGCACAAGCCCCATTTCCCCCGGCGACGAGAAGTCGTTCTCGAATAGCGTGTCGTCCGGATGGTAAAAGCCGATTCCCGCGACTTCATCTCTCGGGATGGCGATCTCCTGTCCGGAAAGTGTCTTCGCCTCGACGGCATCCGGGTTCAGCCCTCTCACCTCGGCGCTGAAATAGCTTCCATCGGCAACATAAATCGCGTCGGACCGCTCTGGAGGGGAATTCGGGGGGCCTGCGAAAGATATTTCGGAGAAATTCTCCACCGGAAATTCGGCCCTTTCGCTGATGAGATCGAGCATGAATAAGACGTTCCCCTTTTCAATTGCCTCGACCGTTCCGGTCAGCTTGTCCCCATTCACGAACTTGACCGAGTCATGTGCTACATGAGAGGCGACGGGGAGAAGAACCGGACCCGAGGTGGGCGGCGCCGGCACCTGACTGTCGCCGGGAATCCATGCCGAACCGGAGACGTGCAAGGCCGGAAACAGCAGGACAAGAATCCACAGGATTGACGAGTATGATGCCCTTGGAGGGCGAGGCAAAGCAATTCCTTGCTCCCGACGAAGCTGAGGGCTGTTGCCAACCCCGTTTTTTTCGCACCGTAGCATCACTTCAGTTCCTCAATGTGTCGGCAAGAGAACTTCGGAGGATTAGCTCGGCTTGAAGTAGCGTTCGCTTTCGCGACTCGCCGCTATCGCTCCTTTCATCTATTATATGCGGAGCCAGCGCCGGAATCAATCGCGATTGAGAAGGGGGTGCGGCTCCACCCTCAGCCACCCGGAAGTGAGGCGCTGCACCCGCGCGGGGAATACGGTTGACGCAGGGCTTCGGGCGCGGCATTGTTATGGGTAGATGTTGAGGCAGTTGCGAAGGATGTTCCGATCAAGAGTGGGAAATAAAAAATGAAGACTCTAACTCGCCCACTGAGAATCACGATAGCTTCTGTTGTTATTCTTGTTCTGCTTGTCGCTGTTCAAATCGCAGCCCGGGCCGTACGAAATGCGAGGCTCAGCGCCCTATTTGACGAACCTTTCCAGATTTGCACGCGAGAGGAGCCTGTCTATTATCCTCGCGTTGAGTACGATCTCGCCGGCTACATGGGCGGGGATAGCGAGCCGGGGAGCGAGTTCTCTTCAAAGGATTCGGAGTTTGCGACCGGCTCAAGGGAAGGAGAAATCGCCTGGGTAGATGGCGATGCGAGGGAGGAAGTGGAGGCGGCCTTGCGAAGACGTGCCGCGGAGGATTCGGTGGACGGGACGACCGGCGCCACACTGGTCGTCCGCCTTCGCTCGCCCTCCGTCTATCAGGATCGGCAGCCATATCGTTCTCTGCAGATCACCTACCCCGAGGACGGGGCCCTCTTTCCTCCGAATCTCTGTCCTCCGTACGTGGAATGGGAGGACCCTCGCAACAATCTCTGGCAGGTATCGGTCAGAGTCGGTGAAAAGAACGAGAGATTGACGTTTATTAGCACCAGCAAAAGGTGGCGTTTTCCCTCAAAGGTCTGGCAGCGACTCCGGCGGAATGCCATAACTCACGATGCTCGCCTGCAGGTCAAGGGGCTGAAGCTGAACGGGGCAGGGCAAAAGAGTGGAGCGGTTAAGGCCTCCGAAGTTGTCCGTTTCAGAATATCGCCGGACCCCGCCGATAATTACATTGTATATCGCCTCGTCGCCCCGCCCTTTAGCTCCGCCAAGACACCCGACCTTTTCGTGCGAGATATTCGGAAAGAGAAGCCGAAACTCTTTCTTTCGGCTCGCCGGAAGTACTGCGTTAATTGCCACTGTTTTTCTTCCAAACGCGGCAACACGGGCAAGCTCAGCCTGCAAGTACGAAGTCTCGATGCCGCCGGGCGCAAGCTCCCGGTCTATTTGGGCATTTACGACATTGACCGACGGAGTGGCTACAGAGTTCAGTTGCCTTTTGAGATTCAGATGACCACCTACATGGCCTGGTCGCCCGATCAAAAAAAGCTGGCTTTCTCCGCCAACCAGAAGATAGCCGCGTTGAAACCTATCCTCTACGAAACGCAACTTGCGGGCATGTCCACTTCCGATATCGCCATTTATGATATAGACCGAAACGAGGCTTACCTTGTCCCCGGAGCATCGGACCCGAACATGCTGGAAGTTTATCCCCGATGGTCTCCGGACCAGCGTCTCATAGTCTTCTCCCGGAGTCCCGTCGGCGATCACCCAGCACACATCTTTTACGACCTGTACGCCGTGCCGGTTGACGGCGGCAAAGACCGTCCGGCCCGCCCCATCGAAGGCGCAGTGAAGAACGGACGGAGCAATTACTTCCCGCGTTTCTCTCCCGATGGCAGGTGGTTCTCATTTTGCCAGTGTGATGGTGGGGACCTGATACGCTCTTCGAGCGACATCTATCTAAAGTCCGGCGACCTGAAGGGGCCCCCTCATCGGCTGGCGTGCAACGTGGCTCATGCCGCCGATTCCTGGCACAGTTGGAGTTCGAACAGCCGGTGGATCGTATTCGCCTCCAAACGAGAGGGAGGTGTTTACGCATACTTGTACCTGACGCACATTGATGAAACAGGGCGTGCCTCCCCGGCTATACGCGTGCCAATGCGGAAAAAGCCCCACGCGAGTTTTAATATCCCTGAGTTCGTTGCTCACGACCCGGGCATACGGGAGGCCCAACTATTCGATGCCATACGCGTGGAACGAGAACCTCGCGTCGTCAAAGAGAGAAAAGGCAAGGAAGGCTACGCCGATGTCCAAGAAAAAGAAGGGGAGGAGGGGTAGGCGACGGGTTTCTCCGCGAACTCCGCCCAAGAAGAGAGAGGTCCGCCTCAAAAAGGTGAGGGACCATCCCTGGCTGATCGTCGGTGTCTCGGCGGGCATTTTGCTATCGGCAGTTTACTCGGTGTCTTTGTTCTCCCCGACTCTCATTGCCCATGAGAACAGCATCCTCCGGCTGCCGGTGCTTTCTCACGTTGGCAATGTCCCTCACATTCTCTCGCGAGATTTCCTGCTTTTTTCCTCGGGCCAGTTTCGCCCTTTAAGCTATGCGCTCGTGGCTATTGTGCGAACCTTCGTGGCTCCGGAGAATCTCCTTTTCTGGCACGTTTGGCTGCTGGCTTTCCACATTGTAAACACTTTGTTAGTGTTCGCGATTGCCCGGCATTTCAGTCAGCGACTGGCGGTGACGTTAACGGCAGCAGCCGTTTTTGGCCTGCACCCCCTTTGCACTGTGATTGTCAACGATATCAATCAGTTCTATATGCTGCTCGGGCTAACCCTTTCCCTGGGGTCCTTCAAGGCTTATCTATCCTTCTCGCGAAACGGTAGCAAGACTCTCTATTCGGTAGCGGTTGGTCTTTTTGCTCTGGCCATTCTGACGGCGAGGCCGGCTGTCTGTCTGGGTCTCGTTCTGCTTGCTTATGAGCTGCTTCACGAGCGGTGCGGGCTCAAGCGTGTGTTGCTTCGCCTTTTTCCTTTTGCGCTGGCCCCTCTGCTCCTTTTGCCCTTATGGGTTTGGCACGCGCCGCATCCAATTCATTACAAATACGTGGCCATGCATGAGGGATCGTTCTGGCATGGCCTGTTTTCCGTGACGGGAGCCACAGGGCAATATGGCGGAGGGCTTGTGCTGACACGAGGAATCCCTGTCGCTCTTCACGAAACGGTAGCGAGGATTTTCCGCTGGGATAACGCCAAGTTCCTCTTCTGGGGAGGGGTGAATCTCGTGCTCATTGTGGGAGCAGCGTTCGCATTGGCGAGAAGACAGTGGGCAGCTCTGGGTGTCCTTCTCATATTCATCGTCATGATTCCTTACGCATCCGTGGCTTACAATAGGGTGGTTGACTATGTGTCCTGGTCCTATCTTTACTTTCCGTTGGTGGGTCTCGCTTTGTTTGTTGGCGGGCTGTACGAGATTCTTCTGCGAGTTCGAGCTCGCCACCTGAGAGTTGGGTTTCGGGTGGCGTTCCTGGCAATATGTCTGTTCCTGGCGGGACGGTCTGTGCGCCTCAACCTATATGCGAGGTCTCCCCTCGCGTACTGGTCGCACGTTCACCGATTGAATGAGGATAGTCAAACCGTTCCGTACGAGGTGGGAAAGGCTTACCTCTCGCAAGGTCAGTTGCCTGACGCCCTGCACTGGTTCTTTGCCCCCATGGTCCGGGATTTGAAATATCCCTGCTTGGCCATGGCCCGGTACTATTATCGGGAGGGGAACCCTCTTGCCTCCGCCATACACCTGCGTTTTGGTTCGATAGAGCAAAGGACAGGACTCATTCTCGAGGACTACTGCGAGATGGCCGGTGACCTGCTGTTAGCGGCCGGAGCTTTGGACCACGCCGAAGAGAATTTCGGGAAGATATTGATGGTAGATCCGTTCAACACGGGGGCAATGATGAAACTGGCTCGCGTGTGGTTTCTCAAGGGATTTGTCGGCGAAGCCCATCGCATGATGAAGCGTGCTCGCGCTCTCGCACCAAACGACAAAGAGGTCTCGAGGATACAGGGAGAATTCCGCGAAAAGGAGCGAGCGTGGCAAGAGAATCCGCAGCCTTTGAGAATCACTCCCCCCAGACCCGATTGGCTCAGATATGTTCTAACTGAGATGCGTCGGCCGAGCCTCCGACCGGGAATCGTAGCCCTGAGTGATACAGCCGACCCGAACGACGGTGTGATTCAACTCGAAGCTACGATCTCTCTTCTCGAAGATAAGAAATACAAGGCGGCGGCCAGCAAAGCTCGGATGGCTCTTTACGGCCTTTCCGGGAATGCCTACGCGTGTGCGGCCGCGTGCAGGGCTTTTGCCCTTGCAGGCGACGTGAAACAGGCCATACAAATCGGAATCCATGCCGTTTCTCTTGACAGCAAGAGCGACCTGGCGTGGACGAGCTTGTCCCTTGCACTCGCTCTGGAGGATAAACCTGACGCGGCGACCCAAGAGTTCGTGAAAGCCGTAACCCAACATCCTGTGGCCAAGTCCGTGTTTTATTACAATCTCGCTTTGCAGAAAAAGCGTATAGGA
>JABMQX010000270.1 GCA_013203085.1 bacterium
AGAACGGTGTATATCGTCACGGCAACGCCGAGGGATAAGATAATCAAACGGACGTCCACGCCGACGAATTCGGATAGCGCAACCGCGACGTAGTACAACACCGCTCCCACGCGACCGAGCTGAAGCAGGACGAGGCTCACGGCGGCGTAGGACCTCGCCCAGGGGCGAAACCTCTCCTCGAAGTACTGATAGGCGGATATCCTCAGTTTCTTCCGGTAAAGGGGGACGAACACGAGCGTCGCGACGAGGCAGACGAAAGGAATTGTCAGGCTAAAAACGAACCTGCTCCAGTTCGATTGGTACGCATCGCTGGCATAGGCGAGGAAGCTGATGCTGCTCAGATACGTCCCCAGGATGGACAGACCGAGCGCCCAGCCGGGCATCGAACGGCTTCCCACGCAAAAACCCTCCACCGTCCGGCTTTTCCGAAGGAAATATGCCCCCAAGCCCACCATCGCCAGCAGATAAACCACCACTACGAGCTGGTCTGGCAACAAGAGTCTATGAGGTGCGACGCTTGCCATTGCCTCTCCTGATCAGGACTCCTCACACAAAGTCACGCTCGTCCCGAACCTGCTTTATCGCCAAGCTGTTCTATTAAATCCATATAATAGCAAAAATTCTCGAACGGGGCATCCGGCGGGACACAGTGATCAACGAAGGGGATGTAGCCGCCGGAGGCGAAGAGCTGAGGCACCTTGGACATGACTTCCTCTTCGATCTCCTTCTTCCCCTTCGCGAGTGCTCGTTTGTCAATGTTGCCGATGATGGCGAGCTGTTGTCCGTATTTCTCCCTGGTGGCGACGGCGTCGGAGCCCGCGGCTACCTCGAAAGGATAAAGCCCCGTTACGCCTCCCTCGATCCACAGGGGGATGATGAGATCGCACATACCGTCGCTGTCAACGAGAATGATGTCAATGTCGTGCGCTTTCAAAAAGGATGTGACCTTTTTGTACTGCGGCAGCATGAACTTCCGAAACATTTCCGGCGAGATGAGTGGGCCGGTCTTGAAGCCGAGGTCCTCCCACATGAGCGCGAAGTCTAAGTCAACCTCATCCACCGCCCGCTCGATGACTTTGACGATGAAATCGCCGAGATAAGTGCAGATGTCGGCGACGAGATCAGGATCGTCGTAGAGCAGGTAGGAGAAGCTCTCCACGCCGATCCAATTTCTCGGCCAGCCGTAAAAGGAACCGGCGTTGATACCGAGGGGATAATCTCTGTCTTTCCAGCACCTCTTCATATCCTCCCACCAGCGGGGATAACGAGCGGGGGAGTTTGGATCGAGCTTTGCCTTGAGATTCTCCCAGCTCTCTCGGTCCTTGAGGGGGAATTCGAGAAACCTGGGCATGGAGGGAGAAGGTTTTTTCTCCTCCTTCTTCACCCCGTCGGAGTCTATGAGGATACGTTTGTTGCTGGTCTCCTCGATCACCTCAACTTTGAATGGAGGGAAAAGGCCGATGCAGACGGGGATCGTTTCGTACCTGTCGAAACCGAAGAACTCGTCCACATCCACATCGGCGGGGAGGCCTTCGCTCTGCCACCGCTCTATGGTCTCCGGAAAAAACCATTGCGGCATGAGGAAAGGTCTATCCGGCTTCCCGAATCTCAGCGTTTCCAGAAACCTCTCTCTTGCGTTCAATCGGCTTTTCCTCGCTTCCCGATCTTTTGCATTCTCTCACAGGCAATTGAATTGTATCATCGGCATAGGGCAAATCGGACGAAGATGGAGCGACCGACCTTTCGGGCGCAACCTGCCGACACGAATTATAGCTTCTCTCAGAACTATGGCAATACGAATTGACGAGAAACAGAAGATCATTCAGCTCAGCGTCAGAGACCTTGTCGCGGCGAGCGGCGTGCTTGGCTCAATTGTCGCTGCGGAGCTTCTGCCCGTTCGTGCTGCCCTGGGTAGGGACGCCCACAAGAGCCACCAGAGCGACAGGGAGGAATCTCTCGCCTCCTACCGGAAGGAGGTGTACGTCAAACACCGGATGACGGTGGACAATTACACTGCAATCATCCGGGGGCGAATAGACGGCGTTTACCAGCGGAGAGGAAAACTTGTCGTCGAGGAAGTCAAATCGGTCATTTCCATCGAAGACGTCATCGAACGGATAAAACAAGGGCGATTCGCGACCAGCATCCTCCAATTGCAGGTTTATGTGTTCATTCTCACAAGCCAGAAGGAGAAGGAGGTTGCTGGATACCTTGTGTTCGTTGGGCTGGAGGATGAGCTCACGGAAAGAGTGGAAGTTGATTTCGCGCTGGACAGAGTTGAGCGCTTCATCGTTGGGAGAGTCCGCGGGCTGCTCGCCGAGCACAAAAAGAAGAGACAGCGGCATCTCCAACAGAAGAAAACCGCCGAGGGCTTGGCATTTCCATTTCCTGAAATGAGGAAATATCAGGACGAGATGATTGAGACTGTCGGCGAGTCTCTGAGTCACCGCAAAAACCTCCTCATCTCCGCCCCGGCAGGCGTTGGGAAGACAGTCGCAGCGATTTTTCCATCGCTCCGGTACGCCCTCCAGAACAAAATGCGAGTGTTCTTTATCACTCCGAAGACCACTCAGCAGAAGATCGTCGCTGAGACTCTCCGGCTGACAATCGGCGGGTGGAGGACCGTCTCG
>JABMQX010000271.1 GCA_013203085.1 bacterium
AAAGCAGGGAAGATGGTTTATCTCGAATTGAAAGCAGAGGACCCGGACGGTGACATTCTGACATTCTCCGTTGCAGCCAGTCTGCCTCAGGGAGCCAAGATCGTTCAATCCCCCCCGAGCCTCGCCGTTCTCTTGTGGGAACCGGCGCCCCATCAGGTCGGCTCTCACAAGATCGTCTTCACGGTCAGTGACGGCAAGGGCGGGCGGGACACCCTCCCTCTGGAGGTTGAAGTCGCTCCCGCTGTGACACCTCAAGCCCCCTGATAGCGCCGGGCAACGGCCGCTCTCAAAACCTTTTCATCCTGCCTCGCTGCCGACTCTGGAATGGCGGTGCTCTTTTCGTCTCGCGTCCACTTCCCCTGCGAGTTGCCCACACGCAGCCGCAATGTCGTTGCCCCTGCTTGCTCGAACGGCTGCCGGAATGCCCAGGAGCTCCAGTTCGTGAAGAAACGCTCGTATATGTCGGTGGTGGGGCGGCTTGAGGGCTGTTCCCTCGATTGCGTTAAATGGAATAAGGTTCACGAAACAGGGAAACCCTTTCAGCAGTTGTCCGAGGTCTCGAGCCTGCCGAAGGGAGCTGTTGACTCCATCAATGAGGACGTACTCGAAGCTAACCCTCCGCCGAGTCTCGGCAAAGTAGTTCCTCGCGGCCTCGACGATGCTTTTCACGGGGGCTATCCTTCTCGCGGGGACAATTTTGCTCCGAGTCCGATCATCTGGGCCGTGAAGGGAAATCGCAAGGTTGACCTGAAGGTTCTCCTTCGCCAAGCGTTCGATGCCCCTGATAACCCCCACAGTTGAAACGGTGATCCTGCGCGCCCCGATATGAAAGCCCCACTCAGCGTTCACCGCACGAAGAGCTCCCAGGACATTATCGTAATTCAGCATCGGCTCACCCATCCCCATCAGCACTACGTTGCGAATAGCCGCCTCCCCCGGGAGGAGCGAAATGATGTGAAGAATCTCTTCGACGATTTCCCCGCTGGTGAGGTTTCGCCTCAGTCCCCCTTTCCCACTGGCGCAGAAAGAGCACCGTATAGGACAACCCACTTGAGTGGAAAGGCAGACGGTATTTCGCCCCTTCTCCGGAATGAAGACGCTCTCAATCTCCTGACCGTCCGAGAGCTGGATCAACAACTTCATCGTCCCGTCCTCGCTGCTCCTGACCTTCTCAATCCGAGACGTCACAATTGCCCATTCCGAAAGGAGCTTCTCTCTCAGCCTCAGGGGCAGGTTCGACATATCCGCCCACTCCACGACATGCCTTTTGTAAACCCACGAGAGTACCTGCCCGGCGCGGTACTTTAGCTCACTCATCTCCGCGAAGAGCTGCTCAACCTCCAGCAGGTTCAGGTCGAGAATGGACTTCATTTCATCTTTCTGCTGGCTCATTTCTGCTGTGCCGTTATTCTTCTTCTCGTGAGAGAAGGCGTTTGAGACCTCCCGAGCGTGCAAAACCTTCGAAATCGCTTAGAGTTGAACAGAGATGGTGTGAAAGATACTTCACGCACCAGTTTTCCTTCATGGGGGAAATCGCCACAACTTTCTTTCCAGCCCGGAATGCGATCCACATCTCGATAGCTGTTCCCATACTTGCTTCGGGTAGGTAGGCGAGGAGGAGGTCCGCTTCTGCCGCACGTTTCATAATCTCGAAGAAAACCTTTTTTCCTTTGCTCTCCTCGTACATCACGGAATTGGGGTGTTCCTCCGCGGGGGAGTATATGGCAGCTTCGGGGAATGCCTTTTCGAGGACAGCCCGTATCCGCCGACGATAACTCTGGTCGTGAACCGAAATGCCAAGCTGCGAACCCTGAATGATTCCGGCAAGGAATATCTCCATCGTTTCACTATCCTCTGCTTCCTAATCTTATCACCTACTTGCGGGGATGAAGCCAGATGAAGTCAAGGCCGATGAGGGAGTCGCGGCTGACCTCGTGTGCAGCTTCGAGTTCAAGGTGATGCGTGCCCGCCTTCAAATCTATGGGATTCCAGCCGACATTCCGAAGCATCGTCTGGTAGGAGGAGCGAAGATCAGCCGTAGTCTCATTTCTTTGGCGAACGAGTTGCTGCCCATCACACTTCGCCCGAAAACGTCCTGACTCCGGTGTCATCGCCGAGGTCATTACGATCGCGTAGCGCCCAGCTTTCTGAACCTCCAGCGTCAGGGAAATCTTGTCGCCTTTCTTGCCCGGCCGCCATACGAGGAGCTTTCCGCTCGACCACAGCTCGCCCGCTATGATGCTGATTTCGCCGTCGCCTTGAGCCTTCAGCGATTCCGCCTGATAAAAGATCGCGCCTCGGGAGCCGCCGCTTCCCAGAGGTTCCCAAGCTTTTGGCAACGGGACCAGCCGAGCATCGCTGTCCATAATCGGCACGCAGTCATCACGGATGCCTGCCCGGGCGTAATGGTAGGCGATTCTCGCATAGCTCAAGCCCGGCGTTGGCCTGTGACTGAATAGCTCCATGTAAAAGGCGATTTCCTGCTTGAATGGCAGTGCATCGAGGACATGCCACCGGCAATTTGAAATGTAGCCGCGCGTATCCGGCCCCGTGACGATAGGCTGCGCGCAGTACGGATGCTCGAAGAGGTCGCACCTGCTCCAA
This sequence comes from bacterium, assembly GCA_013203085.1. GTDB lineage: Bacteria > Auribacterota > JABMQX01 > JABMQX01 > JABMQX01 > JABMQX01. The sequence continues at coordinate 2,605 of JABMQX010000271.1, forward strand.
GAGTAGTTGAAGTAATCCTCCGAACCGGTGCCGAACGTCGAAGGGAACGTTTCGCCATCAACAAATACCTTTTCATCTCCCTCACCCCACCAGTTTCCGGAAGCGGTGGGAACGGGGGAAGGGTTCATCAGCATGACGGCTGTTCCGACATAGACCCCTTGCCCGCGGGCGACGAGGAATGGAAGATCGAAAGCCCCTCCTCCGGGAGCAGCGAGCAGGTCGTGAGAGACTCGCCATCTCGCCCGGAAGTGCATGGAACGATCGGGTCGCCAAGCGTACGGCGATACCATAACCTCTCCGGTGATCTTTACTGGCTGCCCGCCGCGATTATCGAACCAAAGCGACACGGAACGCGAGAAGGGCATCACAAATCGGCAAATCATTGTTCCGTCCCGCTTGACTGTCATAGGCAGCGTCTCGTACGGGTTGATCCCCGGCGCCGCGCCGAAAAAGTCGCCCACAGGCGCCTCCACCTGAGGGAGTGGGGCGCCATCGAATCGAATACGAAGGATTGTTTGCCGCAAAGCGTTTCGCAAATCAGGCCCTTCGACTTTGAGAACAAGCTTTCGAATGGCGCCCGGCCCACGGTCGCTTTTCAGCGCCTGCACTTGCCGTCCGGGTTCGACGCTCAGCTCCAACTGAACCTGCTCCTTTACAGAAACTCCCTCGAGCGCGCCGGATGGATTCTGGAGAATCGCAATCGCTCGGTCTATTGCCTCCGCAGACGTTTTGAGATCCTCCGGCCGGAACGTCCGCACCGCCGTTCCCTGAGCGTACTCCCGAATCTGGATGTGGTAGAAATGCAACTCCCTGAGTTTACCCTTCCAAACGATCCGGCAGCTTTTCGCGAAGGGGATGGGAAAGTAATCCGCATCACGCTGATGAAAGGCGTCACCCGCTCCCTCAGGCTGAAGGCCAATTTGTCGGGCGTAATAGCCGTATCTGTCGAAGAGAAAGCTGCTCGCCGGCCCATCATAGACCGGCTTTTCGCTCCCATCCAGGAAGACCCGCAGTTCTCCGCCGATCTGGGCTGTCCAACCGCGAACGATTGCTCCCGGGCCGTTTACTTCAACCATCAGGTACTCACCGACTCCCTCCTCATCGGCAGGCTTCAGCACACGTAGAAACCCGGGAATTGGCTCACGCCCGAAACCGTCACTATTGGCGTACCATCCGGGCGTGTTTGGGGCCTTTGAGCGGCGGTCGTAACTCGAAAACTGAATCGTTTTGTAAGGGGGCTCGGGAAAACCCGCCAGACGCGCGAGGTCCACCATTTCCCGGACCAGCGATCCTGTGGTTATCGGCTCAGCCGCAAAAGCCGAATCGCACACCGCGTACAACCAGAAACATGCCATAAGCAGAATTCTCATCGCTTCTTCCTTTCAGATCTTCTTCTTTGTTACCGCTCTCTGTGATAAGCAAGCCGCCGGGCTTTCTGCCTATCCAGAAGGGCCTCGGGGGTGTCTCGTTTCATGCAAAGTCTGTCCATTCACAAGCGCTGCCAACCTACTATCCTGTCGTCTGCCGGTCAAGAATTTTGCTTCCGAAGCTCCGAGGTGATCCGCGTCGTTCGCATGCAACCTCTCTTGCCTTTGTGCCAAGCTTTTGGTAGAAGAGCGTCGAGGGGGTACGCCGTGTAGGTTCTCCTGAAAGCAACTCGCATTGCGAAAGGGGATCGCAAATCAGCGGCAAAACTCTCATGCAATAGGAAGCATTAACATTTCGGGGGGTGCAGCGTTATGAACGTCAACAGTTTCACGGGCGGATTGATTGTTCTCCTTTTGACCAACTTCTCGACCACGGCTGCCGTCCAGGAACCTGTCGCGAAAGATGTCGTCCCCGCGGCGCTGCAAGGTTTTGACTACGGCGATGTCAAGCTCCTCGACGGGATGCTCAAAAAAGCTTTCGAGAAAAACCGGGAGTATCTTCATCGGCTGACGCCCGACCGCTACCTCTATACGTTTCGTAGAACCGCCGTGCTGCCAACGCCGAGTTCTCCTTACGGCGGCTGGGAGAGACCGGATTGCGAGTTACGCGGTCATTCCATAGGCCACTACCTATCCGCCTGTGCGCGGACTGTCGCGGTCTGCGGGGACGCAGTGTTAAAAGCCAACGCCGATTACACGGTCCGGGAGCTTGCTAAATGCCAGACGGCTAACGGCAACGGTTATCTCTCCGCCTACCCTTCCTCCTTTTTCGACCGGCTGGAGGAGAAATTCGGTGGAGTGTGGGCGCCTTATTATACGATGCACAAGATCATGCTCGGGCTGTGGGAAATGTATGTTTACACGGGAAACAGCCAGGCGCTCGATATCTTGAAGGGCATGGCGGATTACTTCAAAGGGCGTTGCGACAAGCTTACTGATGAGCAGATGCAGCGGGTTCTCAACGTGGAATTCGGCGGCATGGAGGAAGTCCTCCTCAACCTTTACAGTTCCACGGGTGAAAAGAAGTATCTCGATTTCGCCCGTCGGTTCGAGCACCGATCCTTCCTGGACCCTCTTCTCGAAGCTAAGGACGTTCTCACCCGCCGCCACGCCAACACCCACATCCCTAAGATTGCCGGCGCAGCCAGAGCTTACGAGCAGACTGCCGACTCCAAATACAAAAGGATTGCTTCCTTTTTCTGGGACATGGTCGCCAACACGCGGACCTTCGCCACCGGCGGAAGCAACAATGGCGAACATTGGGGCCTGCCCAACAAGCTCGCCGACACTCTGAGCATGCACACTCAGGAGTTCTGCACGAGCTACAACTGGCTGAAGATTTGCCGCTACCTCCTCCGCTGGACGGGCGAGAGCAAATATGCCGACATGTACGAGCGGAATTTTTACAACGGCATCCTCGTCAGCCAGAATCCCGAAACCGGCATGCTCATCTATTTTCTTCCCCTGAAGACCGGCGGAAGGAAGAGCTTTGGCACACCCTTCGATACCTTCACCTGCTGTTACGGCACCGGAATCCAGGCTTATGCTTCATTGAGCGAGAACATCTAT
>JABMQX010000272.1 GCA_013203085.1 bacterium
ATGCCCGAGAGCCTCTTCGAGCAGTTCCGCTATATGGCGGACAGGCAGCTCTACTCCTCTCTGAGCGAGCTGGTCTCGAAGCTGGAGAATGCAACCGGGACATTCCGTCGCAAGCAGGTCCGCTTGCCCTGCGCCTCGAACGGCATCAACCTTCCTCTCTGCAATCCTCGACGACATGCCGTAGTGGTGCACACTAAATAAGCCGCCCATCCCACAGCAAAAATCCTCTCCATCCGACGGAAGATACCTCACCGCCCTGCGAAGGAGCTCCCGAGGTTGGTCGGTGATGTCGCGACCATACTTCAAGTGGCATGGATCATGATATAGGACCGCTTTATCGAGGGGAGCCACTTTTCTGTCAAGGAGCGGGGCGACGAACTCACTGAAACCAAAAACCCTTTGGGTGAATTGCCCTGCCCTTCCTCCGAGAAGTTTCCGGTACTCATCCTTGAGGGTCTTGCCACAGCTAGCGCAGGGGACGACGATGGGAATATCTTCCGCGAAAGCGCGCAGATTGAGCTCCGCCAACCGTCGCGCCTGTTTTACGTCGCCGAGGGAAAGGACGGGCGTTCCGCAACAAAGCTGTTCCGGCGGCACAATGACCGAGTATCCGAGGCTCTGAAGAACGCGGATGGTGGACTCTATCATTTCCGGATAAGCATAGTTCATCATGCAGCCGACGAACAGATAAACCATTTTTCCCGAGGATTGCCGGCTGCAGCCGAAACGCTGCAGGGCAGTTCGAGACGCGACGTGAGGGATGCGTCTCCGCCCCTTGAACAGAAGCGGGATGTGGCGGGCGATTCCCTTCTTCCTCGGAAGGAGAAACTGGAAAAGATGAGCCAGCCGCACGACGAGGTCCATCAGTTTTCTCCTCGTCAGGACAAACCTGAAGACGAACTTGTTCCAGAGGGATAGGCCATATTTCCGGGGCATTCGCTGGCGTATCAGCGTGATCACCGTCTGCACGTCAACACCGCTCGGGCACGCCCATGAACACCGCAGGCATTTCAGGCAGGACTGGATGCTCTCTTTCAGTTTTGGCGTAAAGAACAGTCCTTTTGAGAGGACCGCCTCCGAAAGAGCGATTCTTCCTCTGGCGACTCTCTTCTCGTCACTCGTCAATTGATAGGTGGGACAAACGGAGAGGCACTTTCCGCAGCGCGAGCATTTATTCAATTCGGAGCGGGCAAGCTGCGGAGGATTCATTTCCCGATTTTCCGCCGAAGAAGGGCTTCAATGCTTGGATAATGGGTCAGGTCGAAGTGAATGGGGGTCACGGAAATGTAGTTGTTCGAGAGTGCTGTAACATCAACGTCGGAGGGCTCCGCAAGGTCAACAAGCTTCCCAGTGAGCGTGAAAAACATCTTCTTCGGGGATAGGTCTTCCCTCTCGAACCGCTCGCCATAGCAGCTTCTCGACTGCTTCGTGATAGCCACGCCTCTGATCTCACCCTCCGGGACACCGGGCACATTGATGTTCAGAAGAACGCCCGGCGGGAGGAAGCGGTCTTCGAGGAGAGCTTGGGCGATTTCCGCACCGAATCTCGCAGCGTACGAGAAATCTGAGGACTGCCGCGCCAGAGAGATAGCCACGGCGGGTAGCCCCATGATCGCCGCCTCCACTGCCGCAGAAACCGTCCCCGAATAGATGACATCTATGCCCACATTCGACCCCGAATTGATCCCCGAAACAACGAGCTCGGGCCGCGTTGTTCCCATCCCTTTGACAGCGATCTTAACGCAGTCCACCGGCGTGCCGTCAACAGCATAGGCGTTCGCGCCGTCGAGCATGACCTCTTCGACGGCTATCGGGCGAGATATCGTAACCCCATGCGCTACTCCACTTCTTTCCCGCGAAGGAGCAAAAACGGTCGTCTCGCCGATTTTATCTAGCTCCCTTCGGAGAGCCAAAAGCCCTTCCGCATGAATACCGTCATCATTCGTTAGGAGTATCGCCATTTTCTGCCTCTTCACCCTCGAAATAAGGGGAGTTTTCCAGTCTTTTTCTGAGCCTCTCGGCAAGAGCAAAGTGTCTTTTGAATACCTTCCGGTCATTTTTCGCAATGGCGGAAAGCGCTTGCAGATATTCCTGAAGAATGGGAGCGTATTCGGGCCTTGCCCGCAGGCTGAGCTGGAAAACCTCAGACGCTTTCTCGCTCGCGATTCGTTGCCCGGCACCCTTATGCCTGTGCAAGAACAGCCCTCTCAAATCGGTCGTGATGACGCTCTCCTCGAGAGTATCCCTATCAATGACGGGTATGTTCACGGTTAGAACACCGTCCAAAGCCCGCTTTGTTTCCGAGAGAGTCATTCTATCTACGCCGATCGTCCGCTCGTGCCGCTCAACCGCGAACTTCTTCCATTTCTCCTGAAGTTCGGGGAGAGCGCCAAAATCCCCGGCGAACGCAAATAGAAGCGACGCCCCGAAATCGCCCTCCACTCTGAAGCCTGTGATAGCCCGCCTCAGCTTCGACCGGCCATCCTGCCGACCGAGCAAGAAGTCCACAACGCTTCCGCTCTCTTTGAAAAAGAGTTCTCTTTCGGTTTCGCCGAATGGTAGGTTTTTGATCGTGACAAGCTGTTCGATCGGAAGGAATTTGCCCTTGCGGACCGTGTCAGCGGCGAACTGTCGCAGGCGAGCAGCGTTTTCCCGCGAGAGGTTCTCAGCCACGCCGCACGAAAGCCAAAGGGGAAGAGCAGCCGCTGGCGATG
>JABMQX010000023.1 GCA_013203085.1 bacterium
CGTCCCTTGTGGGTCGCAGATCGCGAGGCGCCCTCCCGGCCAGCGGCTTGCGGGGAGAGACCGTATGTTTCTTGTCCGGAGCTCTGGTAGCGAAATACGTAACTGTTCCCGCCAATAGGACAGCTAAGGTAACACCGATAGCAATCTTGCTCTTAGCAGTCATGATCAATCCCCCTTTGACAACAGATGTTGTGGTTGTGGCGGTTTTGGCTGCGATCCCCGCCGTCGAGGCGGCTTTAACGATGGAAGACACAGACATCAGAAAACCCGCCGACGTGGCTTCTGCCGGAAGGCTTCTGAGACCGGCGTCGACGGCAACAATCGGGATGATCACGCCGCGTGCGGCGAGCAGCTTTCTCAACAATCTCAAACCCTTGTTCACCCGTTTGCGGACGGTATCCGCCGACAAATCCATAACCTCGCCTGCTTCCGCATACGACAGTCCCTGCAGAAAGCGCAGTATGAGCGGAACTCGGAACGAGTGTTTCAGTGAGGCCAGTGCGTGATCGAGTTCTTTTCGCAGCTCTGACCTAATAGCAGCCTCGCGGGGAGTCTCCGGGCGGAGGGAACGCTCCCCGGCATCTTCCCGTTTCTTCCTTCTTTGCATGCTCTCTTGTATATGAAGGGACAGATTCAGTGTAGTTGCATACAGCCACGGTTGAGGCGACCTGACATTGATTAACTCGTCTTTCCGCCGCACTAACTTGACAAAAACCTTTTGGACCACGTCCTCCGCAGCGTGTTTGTCATACAACACCCGGAACGCTATGTTGAACAATGCGAGCTTGTGACGCTGAACGAGGACGCTGAACAACTCCTCGCTCCCATTGCGAACGAAGCCATCCAACAGCTCCTTATCAGTAAGTGATTGACTGGAACATTCCACGGTCGCACCTTTCTGCTTCTCATAATTGTTAGACCGTGCCGAAGCCGGACTCCGGAATTTTTTCTACCGACCGCCGCTTTTTTCAATTAGCCCGACGGTCGGCAGAATTTGCACGAGACAAGTGTATCATGCTACGAGAGGATGGAGATCCCCCGCTATATCCCTGCAATCCAACGAAGATGAAGAACATGATCCCCCCGGACTCTGCATCACTCCCCGCACGTCAAACGACTGCCTGTCGCTCTCACCTACCTCGACTTCCTCAGCGTCACTGTTTCTTCGGTTTCCTCCCCTTCTCGGACCGTGACGTTGGCGAACTCGTCCTCGTAACCCAGTGCCCCGACCTTGACGCGGTATTTCCCATCGGGCATATTGCGACTTACATGCAGGCCGTCCTCCCGCGCGATGGCTTCAAACCCCATGTTCATCAGCTCCTGGAGGTCGGGAAAAAACCCCATGAAGAAGTTCCCCTGCTCATCCATGATCTCTACCTGAGGTCCCCGGACGGGATTCCCTCTCTCGTCAACTGCTTTGATAATCAGCGTCCCGCCGGCGCTCATCACGAAGTCCGCCCTGTTGTCCGAGCCGGAACGAACCGTCACCTTCCTGCTGGCTGAAGCATATCCAGTAGCGTCCACAGAAATGACATATTCACCTGGGGCCAAACCCGTCGCTTCGTACACTCCTTCTTCCGAAAGACCAATCTTCTTGGAATAGACGCGCCTCCCGTCAGCGTCGTTTGCAGAGAGGAATATCTGTTTGACACGTCGCTCGGGGTCGCTGCCCGCCACTTGCCCAAAGAGCGTCGCGCCGCTGCTCAAGGAGAAATCGAGGTCTGATGGACCCCGCGAATTCCTGACCTCAGTGGTCAATGCCTGAGGTGCATAGCCCTCCTTGCTTGCGACAACGTAGTACGCGCCGTCCTCCACAATCGAAAGACTGTACTTCCCTTCCGAGTCTGTGTTTTCACCGCCTCCCACAAACATGCCCAGCTTCGACATCGCCGCACTTTGTATGTCCTTCGCTTCTGTCTGTTCCAGAGCGACTCGCGCCCCCTCGATCGGTTTTCGAGTCTCCGCGTCCACCACCTTCCCAGAGATCCCGCCCTCAGGGAGCTCGATATCCTTCTCGAGGTCTGTGTCAGTCAAGTCAATTTCCGTCTCGAACAGCGGTGTCGGCATCATACCAGCCATCTTCATGACGCCCAGGCTATATTCTCCAGGTTGAAGGTTGTCCATTTCGTACCGGCCGTCTTCATCAGTCCTATCGCTGGCTTGGCTCTGGCTTTTCGTGGCGGCCGTGGTCTTGGGAGAAAACCCAATGGCGACCATTAGCCCCTTCTGCGGCTCGCCTTTCAGGGTCACCTTTCCGTACACTTTCCGCGGTCCCCCGACCACAATATCCAACCGGGTTTCTTTATCGTTCTCGATTCGGACGAAGTGCATGTCGGACCGGGTCGGGCCCATGGTCGGCGTGGCGCCTATTTCTATCGCGCCCGCTGTGTACACTCCTTCTCTCATGTTCATGATGGCATACTTGCCTTGCTCGTCCGTCTGGCCCATTTTCGTCCCGCCAGGACCGACAGCGCCGATCATCCGATTGGCAATGGGCTTGCCGGCGAGGTCCCGCACCGTTCCAACGAGACTTCCTCCTTGAGAAAGCTCGACAATCAGGTCTGTGATGGCGTCGTTTTCCGCCAGCGTCAGATCCTCAACTGTCTTATCGGCGAAATCCTCCGCAGCGACCGTGAGCGAGTAAGTGCCCGGTTCGAGCTTGATGAGGTCGAAGAGTCCGTTCTGATCGGTCTTCGCTTCGGCGGCTCCCGGCAACATACCAAAAAAAGTCGAGCCCGTGGACAGCTTTACGGTGGCGTCCGCAATAGGCTGCAGGTCCACTTTCGCCAGAACAACCCCCGATATCACCCCTCCCTGGACCAGTTGGAACTCCACGTTCTCCGTGACTTCCCCTCTCTCCACCTTCACCTCTTGCTCCGCCGGACAATAATTCTGGTGGCGGGCCTGAAGGGTGAAGGTACCTTCGGGAAGGCTATCCATCTCGAATTCGCCCTTTGCGTTGGTCGTGGACAGGGCTTTTCGCTGAGGAAGCCCAATCTCGCCAAAGAGAGTAGAGTGCAGAGGATTCTTCTGGACAATCTCCGCACTTTCGATCGGCTTGCCGATGGCGTCCACCACGTGCCCGCGGATGCCGCCGCCGGGCTCCTGCTTGATGAGGACCCCAGCGGTCGTCTTCTCCACTTCGACGTCAATCCCTCCTTTGTACGACTGAGCGTATCCCTCCGCGATGGAGGCCAACATGTACTTTCCTGCAGAAAGACCGGAGACCCGGAATTTCCCTTCGGGGTCGTTAAACTCCTTTCCGTCTGTGGGAAGGTAGATATCCACCTCCTTCTTGAAGAGAGCCAACGTCAGTCCGCCGCCTCTGGTGTCCTCGGAAGGTACGATTCGGAAGTGCTCCAGCGGCACACCTGTCGCTGCATCCACCACCTTGCCCTCTATGGCCCCGCCCAGAGTCATCGTGAGGACGATGTCCTGTTTCGGACCGTCCATGTTCTCCTGGACTGCGACGTAGTCTTCCTTTTCGGCGCCGAGGAAATACCTTTTCCCTTCCTGATACTCAAAGCCGAACCGCCCATCCTCCTTCGTCTCGTATTCGAGTGGCTCGGCTTCCGCCAAGGATTCGAGTCTTTGCAGCGAGATGTCGTCCCACGAATAGAAAAACACCTGCACCTTCGCCCCCTCAATGGGATTTCCCACCTTATCGATTACTATCCCTGAAATGCCGAATTCCTGAGCCTGCTCCGGAAATCCATTGCTTTCGGTGTCGATCACTTGAACGGGGATCTCGTCCTCTCCTCGAGCGCCTCCGTCCCTTGTGGGTCGCAGATCGCGAGGCGCCCTCCCGGCCAACGGCTTGCGAGGAGAGACCGTATGTTTCTTGTCCGGAGCTCTGGTAGCGAAATACGTAATTGACCCTGCCACGAGGATAGCGGCGACAACACCTGTGGCAATCTTGCCTTTTGCAGTCATGATTGTTACCCCCTTGACGATGGACGTCGAAGTTATGGCGGCTTTGGCAGCGACGGACGCCGTTGACGCAGCCTTGATAATGGGAGACACAGACGTGAGGAAATTCGCGGACGCGGCTTTGGCAGGAATGCTTCTCAGCCCCGCTTCGATGGCGACCACTGGGACCAACAGCCCCCGTCCCACCAGCAATTTTCTCAGCGCTTTCAGTCCACGATGCACGCGCTTGCGGGTAGCATTCGGAGACAGACCCAGCGTCTTGCTGGTTTCCTCGCAGGATAAGTCCTGCATGTAGCGGAGCATCAACGGAATGCGCAATGAGTCCTTCAGCTTCGCCAGAGCCGCATCCAGTTCCGTTCTCAGCTCGGTTCTGGTAGCAGCTTCGCGAGGCGTCTCCGAATTGAGAGATGGCTTCATGACTTTCTCACGATCTTCCCTTCTTCTCGTCTGCTTCTGCATATCAATGGAGTGGTTGAGTGTTGCCCTGTAGAGCCACGATTGAGGCGACTGCACATCGGGTAGTCGGTTTCTTTGCACGAACAGTGTCACGAATACCGTTTGGACAGCGTCCTCAGCGGCATGTTTGTCGTATAGGACCCCGTACGCCACATTGAATAACCTCAGCTTGTAATGCTGGACGAGCGCGTTGAATGACTCCTCGCCACCATCGCGAGTGAAGTTCTCAAACAACTGATTGCCTGTAACAGAGTGAGTTGCATTTTCCATTTCCGCGCTTTTCCTCCTTTGCTAGTCACCGTGTAAGACGACGCAGAGGCGGCATTTGAGCCATGTTTTCTTGAGAAATGTGGCATTAGGGGGTTCCCCCCTCGGCAAACCATCGCTCACTGCAATTCAGGGCATAGCCGGGAAACCCCTTGGGCAGGGCATTGCTCTCATTCTGATATTTGCACAAACTCGCCTGATCTGCAGGACGTTGCGTGCGTTTCTGGCTTCGAGGGGCGTCCACCCGTTCGCGGTTGTGTCCTCCGTCCGTTCAGCCTGGTCCTTGATTGGTTGGGCTTTTGTAGAGAGGGAACACCCTATCTTCAGAAGCAGAAGCCAATCTCCTGGCCAAGGTAAGGCAGAACAGACTGCACCTCGATCTCTTAGCTCGGGTAGAGGTTGTGGGTTTCGCCCCCAGGGGAGGCCCGCGGAGCAAGCTTCGTGAGTCCGGGCTCCACGGTCCAGTGATGTCCGCAGCCGTTACGTCTTTCTTCAGGCGCATCGCTGAGTGTTGGAGGTCTCGCAACGGAGAGCTTGCCTTGGCGGACGTTAAAGACCTCATTGAAAGCGGGAAATCCGTCCGCACGGGTCTGGATAAAATCGAATTCTCCAATTGGCCAGTTCGCTTATGGTTATGAGTATAGGACTACTCGATACGTAAGTAAACCTCCACGTCGTCCGCGTAGTCTTCCGCCCAAACCCTGCCTTGGACTGGCTACTTCCCAGTTTTAAAATTCACGCGCCGCTTAAACGCGTTTTTGGCTTTTCGTTCAGAGTGCGCACCATCGAAGGAGACCAAAAAAGTTCTTGGCCGATATGTCTGCCTGAATATTGTGCAAGCTGTTGAACACGTAACCGCAGCCGGGCATCACAGACCGAGCAGGCGTCCAATGTTACCTCCGAGAATCAACGCCTCCTTTTCTCGGGGCAACTTCAGCAGGCGGATCTTATACAATTCAACGCGTGAATTCACGAGCGGACCGTCCGAACCGAAGATCAGCTTCTCGAAAGGCAACTCCCGTGCCGCCTGTTGGAGATACATGAAGAAAACCACGGACGAGGTATCCAAAAAGAGGTTGGGAAGTCGCTGTGCCGCCTGGATCGCCCGAACGTGCTCTTTCCAGTCGCGAGAGGCGAAACTCCCCAGGTGCGCCATGATGAAAGCGACCTGAGGAGAGGACCGAACGACTTCGAGGCTCTCGTTGACCGTGGGCGGGTGGAAAAGGATCGGGATCTTTAGTTCGGCTGCCGTTTCCACCATCTCGTAGGTGGGCACGCCGTGTAGTTTCAGCCCCCTGAGACCGAACTCTCGGACCTCGCGGCGCAGCAGGCTACGGATTCTGCCTGCCTCCGTCTTTGCGTCGTGTTTCGCAAAGCCGATGAACTTGTCCGGCCATCGCTGTACAAAGGAAGCAATTTCCTTGTTAGCCTCCTCGTATGTCACGTTGCTTATCGGGAAAAGAATCGCCTGATCGATGCCCGACTCTTCCATGCGGCGCAGCGTCCATTCTGGATCGTTGTAGGTGGTCCAGGGGTCACAAGTTGAGTCCTTCTTGCCGTAGTTGAGTCCCTTGCCCGCATGGCAATGGGCATCAATGACTCGCAGACGTTGCTGTCCGGCGGCTTGCCCCAGCGAGCTAGCCAGAGGGGCAGAGCCACCGAAGAGAATGCCACCTTTTAAGAACTCGCGACGGTTCATCCTAGCGTCCTCCTTTGGGTGCTGGGTTCATTCGTGTGTCTATCAGCTCCCCTGATCAGAATCCCTATGATGATACACAGAGGTCCTCCAAGCCACTTTGACAGACTTGACAATACCCCAGCCAACAAAAGCAGGCAGTACACCAAGTATCGGAGGTAGCGTGAAGTGGGCGCTGCACCCCAGGAATATGCCGAGTACACCCAGGACAAGAAGTACAATTCCCAAGATGAACGCCGTGCCAGCGCAGGCCTTGTCGAATGTGCTCACACCGTTCTCCTTATAGTACGCACCGATGATGTGCTGATAGATTATCCTGATCTGGATAAGTCACTGATCCTTTGGGCCGGATTTACAGGGGATCAACCAAGTTCCCACACCTGTAGTTTAGGAAGAACGGGCCATCTGTCAAGTCGCCGATGATTCTTTCTTTCAAACCTGTGTTTCTCGTGTCGGGTCAGAAGTCCCCCTCTTAGCTACCGGAATCCTTAGGGAAGGTACAGAAGGTGAGCTGAGGAAATGTTTGCCCTTATCGCGCCGATTAAAGGCGTCTCCAGCCTTTGGTCTGGAGTCCGCACGTTATCGAGCAAAAGCGCAGGAGTTGCCTTTCATCAAGGGTTATCGTGAAAAGCCAAACCCCATGAGTTCCTGACTTGTGCTCACGAAGCCACGCGCCTTTGGAGACATTATTTACGTCTCCGTTTTTTGAGCTCAGTCGTTGCACCATCATCGTGGCTCGCTTTGGGCTTTGCCCCGCTACCCGCCGCAGTTTCCTACCGCCCTTCACAATTTATGTTGATACCCGTGCCTTACCGTCCCATTGCCGTGTCAATCTACGCGTCAAAACCGGCCAGTGATGCTCATGTTGTCGAGATAGAACGTCGTGTCCGCAGCGGCCGTGCTGCTGAAGCCGAGCCAGTGGAGTTCGCGGAAGCCGGCGCCGGGGATCGACAGATCGGCGAAGGTCTTGGCCGCAGCGCCGGTGGTGGTGATCGTGAGCTTGAAGGTGCGGGGGGCGTTCTGGCCGAGGGTGGCTTCGATCTGCACGTGTACCCACACTTCGGCCGGCACCTGGGTCAGGACGTTTCCGCCGGCTGTCACGTTGCCGTTGCCATCAAACCGCACGGTCGAGCCGACGTTCTGGGGATAGGTGGCCGCATCGTCGCGCCACTCGGTGAAGAACCGGGCGCTGGGGCTGAGCCAGACATCGAAGCTCTGCTGGATCGTGCCGGAGGTGAAACGCGGCTGGTAGTAGAAGTGGGGCTCCCACGAGGGCTGAAGCGACTCGGAGTCGGTGATCTTCAGGCTGCGCCGGCCGGCGGCAGCGCGATCCTCGCTGACGCGGATGGAAGCGCCTTCCTTCTCGCCGCTGACGGTGGCATGGGCCGGCGGCATGCCCGCCGCCGTCTTCTCGAAGTCATCATCGATCGCCATGGGCTTGGGTGGCGCTGGGGGCAGCGGCAGCGGCCGTGGCGGACAATCGGCGTGACGGGACTCGGCAACCCAGGCGGGATCGCCGTAGAGGCCGATCCCGCTGATGGCGAAGGGCTGAAAGCCAAGCTGCAGCGCCGGGGACGAAGGCTTGAGGCGGAAGTCATGAGCCGCGGGATCCATGAATTGCGGATCGGCGATGCGCGAGTTTCGGTCCAGGCCAATCGCCTCCCACTCCGCGAAGCTCCGACCGTAGAAGCGCAACTGCTCCGGTCCGTCGGTATGCCAGAAGAGGTTCTCATCCCAGTCCCCCGGCGACTCCTTCGCGGCCAGGCTCTCGTTGAGCGATTTTTCGCCGTAGGGGATCAGCAGCGCGCCCTGCGTGAGATAAACGATGTTGCGACGGAAGGTGCTGGGGCGCTTCTCGGAGTAGGGCCAGAGGGCGTGGTTGGCTGACAGGGCGAAGATGTTGTTCCGGATCGTGTGGGCGTGGCCGCCGTTGTTGAACATCAGCCCACCGCTGAGGGTGTTGTAGACGAGGTTGTCCTCGACCAGGTACTGCCCGCACTGGGCATCGAGGTAGATGCCCCATCCGAGGGCCGGCTGCGAATAGGGCCACATGTCGTGGAAGACGTTGTTGCGGATGATGCTGCCGGGGGAGACGCCCAGGCAGTAGATCAGCCCCGCATCGCTGAGCACGCCCTGGCCGAGGTTGTGAACGTGGTTGAACTCGATAAGATTGTGGTGAGTTCTGTTGGCGTCCAATCCCCAGTTCCAGCCGACGCTGATGCCGGTGTAGCGCAGGTTGTGAATGTCATTGTGCGAGATGCGGTTGTGGCTGCTCTTCGCCACCCAGACGCCGACAGCGCCGGCGTAGACGTGCCCGCCGTCGAAGATGTGGTTGTTGTCCACGAGCGTGCGGCTGGTCTCGGCGACATCGGTGCGGGCCATCTCCGCCTCGCCCACGCGGATGCCCCCAGCGCCCAGGTCGAACAGCCGATTTTGCTGGATTTGGCCGTCCTTGCAGCCGCGACGGAACCAGATGCCGTAGCCGCCGATGTGTGCCACTTCGCTGCGCTCGATGGCGCAGTTCAACGTGCCGTCGGCCATCACAGCGGCCGGCACTTCAACGGCTGCCTGCGTGCTGCTGTTACCCTTCGGACCCAGCACCCAGTCGGCATGATGAAACGCCAAGCCCCTGAGCGTGATGTGCCGCACGAATCGGCCTTCATCGGCGTTGCCGGCGAAGCGCACCAGTTCCGTCAGCACCGGCGCGACGACCTCGGTTTCACCGAGCTTCTCGCCGGGTATCGGCCAGTAGCTCAACACTCCAGTCTCGCGATTGAGATACCACTCACCCGGTTGGTCGAGTAGTTCGCGGACGTTCTCCACGTAGTAGCGCTGCGAGGCTTCCCAATGCCCGATCGACCACCACTCCTTGAGCGGTGCGGTGAAGTGGACGGTGTTCTCCCCCTCAGCGATCGACTTGATCGGATGGATCGACGTCTCCCACGAGTGCATGAGGACGATGTACGCATCGCCCAGCCGGCCCCACGGCTTGATGTCGCCGGGAGCAAATATGAACTGGTCTTGGGCGACCGCCTTGGTGTTCGGCCGCGCCGGGCCGGGCACCAGTGCGGCGATGCGATGATAGCCGCTGTTGGGCGACCGCGCAAGCTGCCGCCGCTGACCGTTCACGAAGAGCTGCCGGAAGTACCACTGGCCGGCCTTGACCTGCGGGATTTCCACTTCCCACAGCGGTCCATTCTGCCGGAAGCCAGCGATCGCCCGCCCGCCGCTGAGGACAGGCCGCTTATTGCCGGCTGCCTCGAACACCACCGGGGCCTCGGCGGTGCCCGAGTCCTGCGGCTCGAGCCCGAACGGTGCGGCCAGGCGATACACCCCGCCGCGCACGCGAATGGTAACGGGCCCCGGTCCCGCGGCGTGGCCAGCCCGCAGGCGCCGGATCGCATCCCGCGCGCCGGCGAGCGATGCCAAGGGGCCATCCGTGCGGCCGGGGTTGGGCGCGGCGAGGCGGCCTGACCAGGTGTCATCGCCATTAGGGGCAACATGGAGGACAAGCGGTTCGGCCGCGAGGGCGGCGGTACAGAGCAGAAGCCAAGCGGCCAGCGTGAAAGAGAACGTGGCCGGAAATACGCAATTGTTTCTGTGAATCATGATTGATGTTCCTTTCATTGAACTGATGTTGACACCAGTTTTCTGTTGCATGTCTGCATAAACGCGGATCAAAGAGCGGGCAGGATCATCACAGCCCTGTGGCCCTTGCCGGGCGAGGATCGGCGGTGATGTCCCATTCCCAGCGTTTCTAGCCGTCGGCGTCATTCGGCAACCCGTGTCGCCAAGGCGCGAAACCCTTCCCGTTGCGGTCAGGGCGCTTCGCTTGTTTTCAACGTTGAGTTACCTCTCGGATGCCCCGAAACAGTCTGCGACATCATGATAAGACCATCTCAGCCTTCGAAGCAAAGAGTAAAAAGTGGGCGGCACCGGCTCAACAAGGCGTGGGTTCAAACGCTCAGTTTCGGCGCCTTTTGGGGGGTTGCATCTTTTTCGCGTCACGTACCGACTCGTGCTGGAGAAGCCCGCCTCGCGGCTCTCATCGCGCGGGTGCCAGGCATTCCCGGCATCAAGGATGCCCTGACCGCCATCCCTTTCTCGTTTACCGCGGCACAAACAAATCCGCGCGTGATTTCCCCCTGTGGCCATTCCAATGGCGACTTGCATCCTCTTGATAAGCCTCGAACAGTCAGCAATCCATCGGTTTCACCGCTGTGCTCGACCCTTTCGACAACGGCACTTTTCTCAAAACCTGCTCTCGGTCCTTCTTCCGTGGTCCGCACGTTGAAAAGCAAACTGACCTGAAACAAATTTCAGGCGCCGCTGAATTGCGTTTCTGTCATTTCGTTCACAGTACATAGGTTTCCAGGAAAATCCACATCTCAGCCTGCGGATTTCTCACTCGTGCTCAGGAAGTTGCGTGCCGTCGAGGGGGCTTTACACCCTCCATGCCTTTGACGCGAGGCTTTGTGGCCCGGCTCGATCACGCTCCCTCTCCCGGCAACAGCTCTTTAGGGAAGACTAACTCAAAGAGTGGCACAAACTATGGGGGCAGGACAAGCGCGTGTGCGGTGCACGCGCTGGTTCAGCAATTCCTACCACTCATTTCTTGATAAATCCGTATTTGGTCAGAAGCAGATCTTCATCTTGAATCAGGCCCACACCTGGTGCATATGTTTTGTAGCATTTTTCGTCGGGGTC
>JABMQX010000024.1 GCA_013203085.1 bacterium
AGGGCGTGGAAGGTGCGCTGAGCTTCTGGCGACCCTCAGCAAGGGCCGCGTGCGAACCCTCTTAAGCATAGCGGGAGAATGGCGAATCCTTGAGAAGTCCGCGAGATATGCCGACTGGCTAAGAGGGGCGAGCTACGATGTAGTCCTGTACAAGGGGCTCATGGAAGCTCTCGGCTATCCCAGCAACAAAGAGCCTTTCGTCATTCTCGGAGAGAGAATGCCGCTCGATGCCCTGCGGCGGGAAGCGACCAGCCATCTCAGTGGGGTTTCTCACTACCATATTCAAAGCGTGCTGATGCACTTGTCGGGTCTGTTCCCCGGCGAGGCTGCCTCAGATCGGGACGAAGAAACCGTAGGTTTTTTCCGCTTCATGAAAAGCATCTGGCAAGATTTTGCCGAGCGGAGCTCCTATTTCCCGATGGACCCGGGAGAATGGAATCTGAGAGTTCGCCCCCTGAACGCTCCTCTTAGGAGAATCGCAGCGGCGAGCCTTCAGATATACCGGCACAAGGACCAATCCCCCTTTCTGAAGATGGTCCACATATTCCGCGAACTCAGCGAGACCGATACAAGGTTCGCTCCGGAGTACGATCGCTTCCGCCGAGAGCTTCGCGTCAAGGACCGATCCTGCAGAGAGACGGACATCAGAAAAAGGTATATGCGTGCTCTTGGCCAGCTTTACGGGTTATTTCGCTGCGGAGAGGATAAGTACTGGTCATACCGCTATGATCTCGGAGGCAAAAAGCTCTCGCGGCCCGTAAGTCTCCTCGGCGAGAACCGCATCCGGGAGATTGTCGTCAATGTGGCGATACCGATGCTGCTTCTCCATTTCAGGCAAAGCGACAAGGAGTATGAGAGCACCCTGTACCTCCTCTACAATTTTCTCCCGAAGTTGCAGGAAAACAGTGTCACCAGACTCATGCGCCATCGGCTCTTCGGAAAGGAGGGAAGAAAGGCGCCTATCGAATCTGCCGTCGCCCAACAAGGTCTCCACCAAATTTTCAAGGACTATTGCACTAAAGACAAAGGCGGCTGCATCGACTGCAATTTTCAGGAGAATCTGAACAAATGGCTGGAGCATGCGAGAAGGAAAAAGAGCTAACGAGCACCCAGCGGCCTTTGTTCTAAACCCTCAAATTCCGCTGGCAGCTTCTGGCGAACTTCGCCTTCTTGCGGACCGTGCGCACCCGAATGATTTCATCCGCACGAGATACAACAGATGTTCTGCCCGTTACTCCGTTAGAGCACCTTCAGCTTCGACCGAAACAGTTTCTCGAAGTACTCCTTCTTCCGGCGGAGGGCCCAGATTTCCGCATGTGGGAGGGAGGTGGTCTTGAGTTTCAGCACGATTTCGCCGCCGCGAATCGAGCACTTCAAGTCGCTGACGGCGGCGGTGTGGCTTCTGTCGAGGGCATCGGCGACCCTGATGATGGCGCTGAGGTAGCGGACTGTTCTTTTCTCTTCAGCGGAGAGCTTCTGATTCCACGAATGATGCGCCCTGGGCGGCTTCGTGCCGTGGTAACGGGCGACCGAAGCCACGATCTCCCGTTCCGCCTCCGAGAAGCCGTCGAGGGGCGCCAATTGAATCATTTCGTATGAGCGGCGTTTGTGCTTCGCATCTCCCCCTGAGTAGCCGATGTCGTGGAGGAGGCACGCATACTCGAGAAGCTCCCGTGCGCCGCAGTCGAGCTGATGCAGCGTCGCGATCTCATCAAATATCCGCAGGGCAAGATGCACCACCTGCCGCGAGTGAGCAGGCTCCCGGTCATACCGTTCCGCAAGTCGCACGATGCTGATTTTCCGTGGATTTTCGTCCTTTCTTTCCGGCATCGGTTTTCGCCCTTTCTCGGCGATGGGAGCAACGCGTCTCCTCTCTGCGCTCTCGGCGTCCTCGAACGGGCACTGATGCTACATTCAGAGTGGGCGCTCCCTAAGGCGGCACAGAGGGCGGAAACTCCGCCGTGCAAAACGAAGGCTGCGCAGACAACCATCTCATTTACTCGCTAGCGCCTCGTTAGAGACCTTGTGCGAAGGCGGCGTCTCTCAGGCTCGGTGCCGCTGTCGTTCTTTTTCAATTACCGCAATGTACAAAGACCATCCCGAGTCGACAAAGCGGCTGACACTCCACCTGGTGCCGTCCAGGATCATCTCCATCTCGTTCTTCGATACGAGCAAATAATCGAACCATGGCGTAGCGTACTTCTGATACCTTACTCGCATCCTCACCTGTCCCGCCATTCTCCCCCGCCTCCTGTTGCGTTTGTGATACTCGAGGTGACAGCGCTCGTTGGTCAGGTAGGGATCGTTACTTTCGGCGATGATTCTCGCCCGATCGCTGGTCATCCCATGAAATCGCTTAAGCAACAACCTTGCCCGCTCGAAGCTGCCGAAAAGGCCGAAGTTGTTTCCGTACATGACGATGGTGTCAAACGTCCCCAGCCTGCTGTCCACTTCCGTTATGGACATCACCCTCGCTTTCTTGAAGCCCCTGAGCTGGCAGACCATAATTGCCATGGGGGAGAGGTCTATCCCCAAGACATCCAACCCCTTTTGCTGAAGATACAGCGAATTCCTACCGGCTCCGCAGCCGATGTCCAGAACCTTGCCTCTCGCCAGTCGTATTGCCTCTTTCTCGTGCGGCGGCCAATTCTCGTGTTCGGCGAAATAGGCCGCTGGCCCGACGGCGATTCCGACAAAACCGTCATCTCTTTCATTGACCTCATAGCCCCCTTTGCCTCGGTAGTAGTCGTACGCAGCATGGCCGTAGGCGTCCTGGCCATTAGTCAACTCACTCATTGCCAAGCACCTCAAGATATGGACTCCAGCAAAGTGAAGTAAATGCTAAGCGGTAAGAATAACCCCACAGAGCCTC
>JABMQX010000273.1 GCA_013203085.1 bacterium
CAAGGATATTCCGCCTCTGCAACGAGGCGAATATAGTATCGGATTTTTACCTTTCGAGTGTTCACTGCAAGGAAAGGAGCCAATCATGTGCGTAAGTAAAACAAAGTCACTTGTGGCAGTTCTTTTACTCATTGGAGCTGTTGCCTGGACGCTTTCGGCGCAAGCAGGAACGAGCGTCATTGACCCGGCGAGCATTACCCAGGTCAATCCCTCGGGGTACGATGCAGCGTTCCATTATGATGACTGCCGAACGAACGCCGACGCGTACTGGGATGACCGAGGCGAGCTTATCGGTTCCCAGGGGAACTTCACCGACGCCGTGACCGGAAAGACCATGGTCGGCCTCGAAGGTATCCAGCTCAGCAACGACGCCAAGGGCTCAGAAGGCAACGCCGCCGGCGAAGATTACGAGCTGAACTTCGACATCAGGTCCGACATTGACTTCCAGGCCAGGGTCTACGTCCTTATCGGCATTCGTCACGTTTTCAGCGAGACACCTGAAGCTGCCGTCAAGGCGGCTTTCGACGACAATGCCTATTCCCCGCAGATGGACGCGACGAATGTGCACACCGACCGCACGTGGATCGGCCTCGACAAGGACGGCGAGCCTATCGCCAGCGCGCCTGTCTTCAACAAGGTTCTCGAAAGGCCCGACGGCATGCCCATGGTCTTCATGGCCAGGAACGGCGTCGGCGAGGAGTACTTCGCCTTCTACCACGATTTCGACGCGGGCGATCCTGTGGGCATCTACGGCGGCTATTCCGGCGGCTCAAACTATTTCGTCTTCGCCGAGCCGGTTCCATCGCCGGACGAGCCAACTACAGATAATCTACCTGACATCTGGACCAGCGTCGACATCGGCAGCACCAAGCCGGGTGCCGCTCATTTCGACTCGACCAACTCCGAATGGATCATTTCCGCAGATGGCGGAGACATCTGGGGCAGCGCCGACGCCTTCCGCTACGTTTACACCGACGTCACCGGCGATTTCACTGTTCAGGCTCGCTACAACTGGCTACTGAACGTCGGAAATGACTGGGGGAAGATTGGCCTGATGGTTCGTTACTCCACCGATGCCGGTTCCCCGCACGCCACCCTGTCCGGCAGAGCGCTCAACGACTATATTGGCATTCAGGCCCGTTCAGACCCGGGCGGCGGTTCCGCCGAGCTTGTGACACAATGGAACGGGCCAGTGATGCCCAAGTGGTTCAGATTCCAGCGTGTCGGGGACACCCTCACCGCCTATACGTCCGACAACGCGATCGACTGGGGCGAGTTCGGTTCTCTCCCGGCCCCCGGGGATGTGCTGGTGGGAATGGCTGTCACCAGCCATATCGACGGCACCTTGACCACCGCCTCTTTCAACAATACTTACATCACCGGCAAAGATCTCGTCTTCGTCCATCCCGGTTTCGACCAGAGCGTCGATCAAGGCGCAGCCGACTCCACATTCGTCCTGGACGGGTCCGGCTCCCTCGAAGCAGATACCTATCTCTGGGAGCAGATTTCCCCGGGAGCTCCTCTTGTCACTATAACCGACCCGAGCCAGGCTACGATCACGCTCGATGGCAAAGATGTGGACATCTTTGGAGACACGACGTTCGTCTTCCGTCTGACAGTCACCAACTCCACTACCGGCGCAAGCCAGTCCAGTACGATCCAGGTGTCCATTACGGATAAAGAACAGGCTAACGCCGGCCCCGATCAGGAAGTCGGGGAAGGTGAGCAAGTTTTCCTCGACGGCACGGGCACCACAGGCGTCATCACAAAGTGGGAGTGGGAGCAGATCGGAGGCCCCGCTGTGCCCGCGTTATTCAGTGCGAATACGGACACGCCTCACTTCTTCACCGACGATTACGCCGGAGACCAGCTTCTCCAGTTTAAACTGACCATTAACGACGGCGAAGGCGTTGATTTTGTAGATGTCGTCGTGCGAGATGCCGAGCATGTCATTGCCGACGCAGGGGCTGACATTGAAGCGTACGAGATGAGGACCATCTGGCTGGACGCCAGGGGTTCCGACACTCGTGACGGTGCGGGTGCGGACGCTCTGACCTACGCATGGGTACAGACCGGCGGCCCCGCCGCTTTCGGCGACTACGTGGCGCCCGGAACGGGTGCACTCATCCCCGGAGAGTACTGGTTTGTCGCCCCGGAGATTCTTTCTGCGGAACAGGATCGTCGTAATTGGCCGCCCACCAGAACCCTGACCTACGCGGTAACGGTCACCGGGCCGAATGGCAGCACAGCTCAGGACTCGGTCACCGTAACAATCAAGGACGCCGAGTTCGAGACCGTTTTCTATCGCGAGGCCGAGGACTTCGACTTCCACAATTCGCTCGTCGGCGGAAAGTGGTATCCGGAAGAAGCAGAATTCGGAGTCCACTACTGCTGGGGCGCCGTTGCGAACGAAGGCTCTGGCATGGTCGGCAGGCTCGACCCGGAAATTGACTACCAGTGGGTCGGCTGGGGCGGTTGGCACGATTACAGGGACGGCTCATCCCTCGGTGACAGCGCACAGGTTAGGGATACCTCCGGTACCGATTGGAAGTGCGGTTGGATTAACACAGGCGCAGGAGAGTTCTGGAAATACACCTTGGACCTTCCCACCGGAAGCGACAA
>JABMQX010000274.1 GCA_013203085.1 bacterium
AAGCGGACATTGTCTATGGTGATTTGCAGATCATAGATGAGAAAGGGAAGAATACTGGCCGGGTCCACAGGCGTAAAGATTTCTGGGGTACGGACGTCATCTCGTGCGTGATCGAGGATTCACCTGTGCCGCACGCCGGGATGGTGGTGCGAAGGTCCCTCTATCAAGAAGACGGACTTTATGATGAGAGATTTGCCCGAGCTCACGATTACGAGTTTTGGAGCCGGATAGCTGAGAGTCTGAGGTTCAAACATGCCGGTTGTTTCACCTGCAAATACAGAATTCACAAGTCGAACCTGAGTGGTGATATGCTCTACGTCAAAGACACCAGCTATGAAATGAAGATTGTTCGACGTTTGGTCAGCCGTTACCCTTTACGGCGCCTGTTTCCGGCGCTTTTCCAGGATGATGTGGATTGGGGCAGATGCCGGGCCTACCTTGCTCTGGCCTCCATCTCACTGAAATGGAGAGACGCGGAGGAGGCTCACTCCTTTTTCCGCAAGGTTCTTGCGGATTTTGACAGGGCGGGCCGGGTGAAACATGACTCGTTCCGGAAAGAGCTGGATAATTTTCTTTACAGAAGTCATATGATCGGCTCGCCTTACTCTCTCGCAGAAGCGATGGCTGCCGCCAAGAGATTCCCTTCGTCTTTTTCTTTCTGGCGCCGACTGGCGATGACTGCTATCCCAAAGACCCTCAGGATGCCATTGGAGAGGCTTAAGGAGAAAAGGCAAGATCGAGAAAAAGAGATCCTCTGCCTTACCGAACCAGATTGAAGTGCACAAAGGATTGTAGGTGTCTCGGGAATCTGTTTCGGCACCCCCTCACTTTCACGAGCTTTCTGCGAAATGAGGGCGTGAGCGTCAACCTGACGGAACGGCGCATAAATGACGCGAGGCGCCTGACACCCTTCCGCAAGGACGGAATCCACGACCACAGAGATAACATCCCCGATCAAAACCCTTCGCCAACACATCCGGGGTGTTGGAAATAAATGACAGTTCTCATTATTCTCTTTTGGGTCGGCCTTTTTCTCATATCCTACACATATATCGGCTATCCGATACTCCTTTGGCTGATAGGCGCGATACGGCGCAAGAAAGTGGGGAAGGGGCCTACTCACGCGACGATATCTATCATTATTCCTGCGTACAACGAGGCGGAAGTAATCCGTCGTACGGTTCTGAACAAGCTGGAATGTGCCTATCCTCCCGACGAGCGAGAGATCATAGTTGTCTCGGATTCATCCGACGACGGCACCGATGGTATTGTCAAGGCCCTCGGCCATGCGTCTGTGCGGCTGATTCGGCAGGAGCCGAGACAAGGGAAGACATCCGCCCTTAATCGGGCGATTGAGGATGCCAAAGGAGAAATCATTGTCTTTTCTGACGCCAACTCGTTGTACGAGAAAGATGCTCTTGAGCACCTTGTCAGCAACTTCTCGGACCCCGACGTCGGATATGTGACGGGGAAGATGCGCTACCTGAATCCCGATGGAAGCGGAATTGGAGACAGTTGCGGCGCGTACATGAAATATGAGAATGCGTTGCGCACCCTGGGATCCCGATGCGGCTCGATCGTAGGGGTTGACGGCGGAATTGACGCTGTTAGAAAGGACCTCTACGTCCAAATGGCGCCGGATATGCTCCCCGATTTCGTGCTTCCCCTGTCGGTGGTCGAGCAAGGGTATCGGGTGGTCTATGAGCCACGGGCGGTCGTGGCGGAGAATGCACTTTCGGCGAGTCAAGGGGAATTCCGCATGCGAGTGAGAGTTACGCTGCGTGCTCTGCATGGATTGTGGCACATGAGGCGAATGCTTAACCCCTTCAAGCACGGCCTGTTTTCTCTGCAACTCTTCTCCCACAAGCTCCTGCGCTATTCCATACCGTTCGTGCTCATATCCCTCGCTGTCCTGAACGTGTGCGTGCTCGGCCATGGAACGTTCTGGCTGATAGCCTTTTTTGGCCAATGTTTGTTCTACGGCGCCGCTGCTGTTGGATATTGTATGCTTCGATCTCGGAAAAGTCTGCCTTCCGTCGCTTATTTCCCATTTTACTTCGTCCTGCTCAACTGGGCTGCCCTGGTGGCCTGGTTGAAATTCTTTGGGAAGAAAAAGCAGGCATTGTGGGCCCCCAGAACAGGGTAAAAGGCTCTTTGGAGAACAACTGTCCCGAGATGCGAGTCGCCATTGCCTCGGTTGGAGAGCTTTACGGGGGAGTCGAGCAATACATCTACTTGTATGCTCGACATCTCGGAAATCTCGATCTTATTGATGTGACGGTCATCCTGTTTGAGGATAGTCTCTTGTACAAGAAGCTTAAGGATGTTGGAATTGAGACGTATTTGGTGCAGTCTCGGTTCAAACATGACCCACGGCTCGTCGCAAAAGTTGCCCAAATTCTCTCTCGCCGCCATGTTGACGTAGTACACACGCACGGCTACAAGGCTAACCTGATATGTGCGCTCGCCGCTCGGCGGGTCGGTGCTGCCATAGTCAAGACCGAGCACGGGCGGTTGAATTTCCCTTTCCGGCCGGAAATGCGCTCAATGAAAATGTACGCTAATTGGATGGCGGACCAACTCATCACTCTGGCTCTTGTCAAGGATATAGTCTATGTCTCTTATGATTTAGCCGCAAGATTCCGTGCTGTTCACGCCTGCAAGTCAAGAACCGTGATCCACAACGCAATCGCTCCTGTGCCGACCGCTGAGACAAGCGGCCTTGATGTTTTTGACCGGCATCACTTTAACATCGGCGTTGTTGGCAGGGTTGATAGGGTCAAAGGCCACATTTTCATGTTGAAGGCGGTGGAAAGTCTCTCAGACATCCGCAATCTCCGAGTGCACATCATCGGCCGGGGCCCACTCGAGAGTGAACTGAAGGAATACTGCATTTCTCATGGCATAGACTCCAGGGTCAGATTCTGGGGCTTTCGCAAAGATATTCACGCGTACATGCGTAACTTAGACATCCTGGTTGCTCCATCCTTGCACGAGGGTTTGCCCTACACGGTACTTGAGGCCATGTATCTCCGTGTGCCAATAATTGCCTCAGCCGTGGGAGGCTTGCGCGAGGCCCTCAAGAACGAGGAAAATGCCGTCTTAGTCCCTCCGGGTGACCATGAAGAACTGGCAGTGGCTATTCGGCGGTTGCACGACGAGCCCGAGCGGCGCAACAGTATCTCACAACGTGCATTTCTCGACGTGATGTCAAGGTTTATGATTGACGATATGGCTCAGAGGTATGCGGATGTCTATCTCGCGGCACTATCTCGCGCCGCCGGAAGAGGACGAAGTGGGAAAGGCCGGCCCCAGCAAGATACGCACGGCGATGGCGAAGCGGCTGCGCGAGCGAGAGTTGGAGGCAGAACCTTCTGAGGGAAAGAGCAGATGCCTCAAAGGTCTTCTTGACCGGCAATACCACGGAGCCGAACGAGAAGACCGTAAGCTTTCGGTGTGATAGGGGAAGGAAGCAGCCGGATCGTGACGCCCAAGGCGCTGCCACAACTGATAATGTATAGTCCAAAGGAACTGATCTGGATAACCTGGGAAAATCACAGAAGAACGAACGAGCTTTCCAAAGCCCTTGGAGTCACGCTCTTCACGCTGCTGCGCGATGGGGACAACTTCACCAGGACAGCCCTCCTATCGGCAAAAACATTGGCGTTGCTCTTGCGGCTAAGGCCCCGCCGGGTCATTGTCCAGAACCCCTCCATGGTTCTCGCAGGCTTGGTCTGCTGTCTGAAATCAGCTTTGCGCTACAAGGTGATCGTTGACAGACATTCAGCTTTCATGGTTGAAATGTCCTCCTCAAGGCGGCTGATATATCGGGCGCTGCATTGCCTCAGTCGGTACACCCTCCGGCGAGCGGATTTGACAATCGTAACCAACAACTATCTC
>JABMQX010000275.1 GCA_013203085.1 bacterium
AGTTCAGCCGTTTCCCAATCGACGCGCATCCCGTACACTTGCTTGAGTGCCCAGCGTGCAGCACGCGTGGCGAGGAAATGCTTCTTCTTTGTGTGCAGGCCGGGGAGTCGCTGGTCGTAAGCGGGGATGAAGCCCGTGTGCTCCGGATCCTCCAGGTCGGCTAGTCCCAGCCTCTGCGATTCGCGTATGAAGGCGGCCGTCGAGACAGTCCAGTGTTCGAAGTTCTGGCGAGTCTGGGTGATCCCACCGGCGCAGAAGCCGATGGCACCCGCCGGCAGGTTCTCGTCCTGGAAGTCTTCACGCCAGCCCTCGACCATAAGTTTCATGAGCACCCGGTAGCGCTTCGGCCAGCAGCTTGTCCCCATGGCATTATTGTAGCCCTGATGAAAGAGCACTCCCTTGATATTCAAGCCCTTGAAGACACCGAACATGCCGTTGTAGCAGGAAGCCGCGTCGCTGGGGCTGCGTCCGGGCACGTTCCAGGATCGCAGGTCTTTAGGGGTCGGTTTGGGCGGCAGCTCATCCTCAGGCACGCCCTTGCCGCGCTGTTCGGCGACGTCCTTCTCCCATTTCTCAATGAGTGGCTTCATGGCGGCGTCCCAGTCGAATTCGGCCCGGCGATTCTCGACCCAGTCGAGGTATCTGGCGGCCAGGGGATGATCGTCGAACTTGTGACGGGGAACCAGGCTTTCAATAGACGCACCGCCACGCGCGTTGTCGATGATGCCGATGGGAATCTGCAGCGCCCGCTGCAGGCGCGATGCAAAAGTGTAGCCGATCGCGGAAAAACCGCCCGCGGTTTCCGGCGTGCAGACGGTCCAACCGTCAACTCGGTCCGCCGGTAGATCCTCCTGGAGCGTATAGGACTCATTGGGCGAGATGCGGACCTCGCGCAGCAGAGGCAGGTGGGCGGTGGCTGTTTCCATATCGGCACGGTAGGTCGCGCCCAGCCCAAAGGCCATATTGCTCTGGCCGTTCATCACCCAGACGTCACCGTTGAGGATGTTATCCATCTCGATCGTTTCATCGCCCGAGGTAACCGTCAGCTTCTGGCCGGTGGCGTTGGCCTGCCGAGCGGGGAAGGTCACCTCCCAGCGGCCCGCCTTGTCGTCGGCGGTTGCCTCGGCTTTCATCGGGCCAAACTGGACGGACACCTTGCGGCTGGTCTCAGCCCACCCCCATATCACGATTGGCTTGTCACGCTGGATGACCATGTTGGACCCGAAGATATTGTGGACTCGCAGCGCCCCACTCTCGGCAGACCTGGTGGTTGCCGGTGCAATCGTTGCCAACGCGATCACTGCCGCCGCGATAAGTCGTAGCCTGCTACCTTGCCGTTGAATACCCAATATTTCCTTCCTACCCATAGCTTTGTTTCCTTCGGTTAATGTGGCATTGACTACAAATTGCGTTCGGAGGTTTCATTTCACAGCAAGTGGGACCTCGTGGCCGATCACTGGCTCTTGGCCTACTCCAGTGGCGGGATCTTCGCCTCCTCCATCCACAGCGAAAAGTGCCCGCGCGGAGGAATGATTCCCTGTGGGTTGTTGTATCTCAGGAAGCTGGTAGCTGCGATGGTCACCTTGCCGCCCTGGAATTCATCGCGGAAGTCGTTGTAGATGTGGCCGCCCCGTGGCTGTCCGCCCTGCCGCTTGCCTACACCGGTGTTCGACTGGGCCAAGAGTTTGCCGTTGATGTAGATCGCATAGCCTTCGCCCGCATTGACATGGGCGCTGCCGCCAACCACCAGGCGACACCGGCACCCCTCTTTGAGTGGAGGAATCTCAAAGGTGACACGCACCAGAAGAACCTCCTTTTCCCACGGGGTC
The DNA here is from genome assembly GCA_013203085.1 of bacterium. GTDB lineage: Bacteria > Auribacterota > JABMQX01 > JABMQX01 > JABMQX01 > JABMQX01. Next base: position 1,830 of record JABMQX010000275.1, read on the forward strand.
CTCGGGCTTCGGCTGCAACTGCAAAAAGGCGCTGTGCAAGAATCCCTCAGCGGCGCCAGCTTGCCGTCAAGCTGTCCGAAGGGCGGAAGCCCCTTCTTCCAACCCGCCCGGGCGGCATCAAAGTCGGACGCGAACCAGTTCTCCATCCCTTCGGGATAGGTCACCTTGCGATACCGGCTCCCCTTCTCCTTGGGCAGCGCCTCTTTCGGGTCAAAGCTGTAGTAATCCCACTTCTCGTTCCTGAGATCCGGCCCGAATATGTGCCAGTCATAGTCGTGTACCCCGGCCGCGCGATAGAACGCCGTCAGACCGTACATCGCGCCACGCAGGAACTGTGAAGTCCGCTTCGGCTTCTCCCCGCTCGCCTCACTCAACAGGGCCGCATTGTACCTGGGGTCGGCGATATAACCTGGCGCCATGCCGTCCAGAATAATCGGGGCCAGCGCCGCTTTCCCGGCTGCCTCATCCTGCTGAGCCGGGTCGGGACTTGCCTGCTGCGCGACGGGTTGCGGCCTGGCAGCTTGCGGAAGAGTCTCCGCTTTTCCACCGAGAAGCCTGACCATCGCTCGCCCTAGGGCATCGCCCACCAACAAATACGTCTCAGCGTTGCGGTTGTAGTGATAGTCCTGGCTCATCGGTGACTCATCGACCTCACGCCAGAAATTGCGCGTATCCACGGAAGCCACGGTGCCGGCAAATTCCGGATGCTTCTTCGGATCGCCGATCGCCATCTGCGCATCCAGGATCCTCAGGAACTTATCAGCCATGTTGTGTCCGCCGAAACCGACCGTCGCGATAACGACAGGCATCTTGGGTACGTTGAATTCCTTGCGTACATCCTTGATCAGGTTGACCAGGTTCTGCTCGTACTCGTCGATGAGCTCCGGCGTGAAACTGTCCTTGTGGCCCTGCCACCAGACAAACCCCGCGATTTCGTAGCCCTGGCCCTTGTAGCCCGGCACGATGTTCTCGATGTTATCCAGGACTTTGCGGACGCCTTCGACCATGAGGCGATATTCCAGGCCCTCCCACTTGTCAGCATCCGGCTTGTCGGTTCTGCCGCTGGAAGGCGGTCGGAAATCCCAGCCCAGCGCGCGGTTGCCCATCGCGGTTTTGATCAGCAGGACCTGCTCATCGTGGTAGGTGCCCATGACGTGGCCGAAGCCCAGTTCCGGACCGATCATTCTGCCGTTTGAGGTCGGGCTCAACAGGCTGCCCTTGAAATTGATGCGGGCATCCTGGTAATAGACGTCGTTGCGAACCGTCGAATTGCCGGCGTCGTCGATCAGCCACGGGAACTTGCCTTCCCGTTTGCTCACGCTTTCCAAATCGCCCTTGCCTTGCAGGTCTTCCCGGCTCATCCAGAAGGCGGTCGATCCGTCTTTGAGGTAGGTAATCTTCACCGGATATCGTATGCCCGCTTCGAGCGAGATCTTCTCTTTAACGACTTTGCCGCCGACGTCCTTGCGGTAGACCTCTTTCCCGTCGAGCTCGATCACGTTGTACGAGCTGTCGCCGTAGCCGGCGCCCACGGTGTAGGGGCCCGACTCGGGCCCGTCGATGAAGCCTCGGACGAGCACGGTATGCGGGCCTGAAATGGTCGGCAGCGATCCTTTCGTCACGCCCAGGGCGACTGTCTCGATTTTCGCCGGCTTGGCTTTGTCGTAGTCCACCTTCGGATCGTACGCGCCCGAGTAGATGGAAGCCGTCGCCCCTTTTTCAGCTCTCGGATCGGCCGACACGTAGACGCCGTGCTGACTGATCTTGTAGTTGCCCACCGGGTGGATATACATGGGGCCCTTTGGGGCGGCAGGATCGGCGGCCAGGTAGATCCCGGTGTGGCGGCACCGGGCGCCGCTGATAGTGCCCATCCCCACCATGTTGGATTGACCGGCCAGGATGTACACCTGGACCGGCTTGCTGGTATCGACCGGCGCAGCATCCGGATCAGGAAGCTGAGCGGGAATCTCCTTAGCAGCGGCAGGCAAGACAAGGATTGCCATCGCTGTGGCGATGAGGGTCAACACTGTCTTGATAGGGTCTCCTCTAGTCATGATCTTCTCCTGTTCTCGCGAGTTTCGCAGGCCCGTACTCCCAAAGTCCCAGGGTGTCGCATGAGCACTTCATTCACATTGCTCGACCAAAGTCCTGAAATGAGCTTTAGCCAAACGGCTCAATTTCCCTGTCTGCTCAATATGGCCTTCGGCCTGTACCGACGATTCAGGGACCGCCATCAGGCGAGCCCCGCACCAAATATATGTTAACACGTCTGTAAGCAGACTGAAAACCCCGCTGCTATGGGAGCACCCAGAGGTATAAGTCCAAACTGCCCGAGAAGGACACGCTTGTAATCAGCGAATTTACTCGACTTGAACGTGAAACATCCGCGGCACACCTATCGCAGAATCACGATAAAGCTCAAAGAGAAGGGCTGGCTGATAAACTCCAACCGAGTTTGCAGGCTTGCTCGATGAAGGCGCCAAGGGCGATGCCGATGGAGCCGTGCGGCTTCGCCCCGAAACGAAACAAAATCGCCCTACTATGAACGAAAGGAAAGAAACGCTCGTAAAGGTAGCCTGAATTGACTATCGCGCGCTTTGGAAAGAGTACGGCGCCTGACTTGACAAGAGGGGAGTGGCCGCAGGCCGCGGGACCTCTGCCAAAGGACAGGCGCGGTTTTTGAAGGGCGATTCCCGCCGCGCGGAAGGAAACCGTGTTTGTGTCGCTGCCGCCGCTTTCAAGCTTCTTCTCGGTTTCGAACACGCAAGGACGAAAGATGAGCTTGCTTTGGTTTCTGATCGTCCCTTTTGGAACCAGTAGGGCGCCTGAGGGGCAGATATGCCAGGGTTCCAGCCACGGATTCTGCGCAAGACCCCAATTAACAGCACGCTGAGCTCATTCAGTCGGTAACCGCTTTCGCTGCGGGTTTGGCCTGTCCCGACAGCGGTTACTTTGGCCCTGAAGCGCAAGAAGCGTGTGGATCAGCTTGTCGGCTCATTCATCCTTCGCACTGCTCACGACAAACTGCTGCGTCACGGGCCCCACGGTCTCATACGTTTTGCGTTGTTCATATTCGTTCCCCCACACGATATTATTTTTGTCATGCACGAGCCGGTGCTCTTTCGTGAGAGTCACGCTAACGATCACCGTCCCGCCCGTCCCGTCTGACGTGCCTGTTATCAGCCCGGTGTCGGCGTTGATGCTCATCCAGCTCGGTTTTTGCGTGAGCGAAAACTTCAGAGGCTCGATCTTCCAGAACTTGGTTCCGGGCTTGGGTTTGGCGGCATCCCTTCTCGTGAGGTCACCTATTGAACGAATGGCCTTCACTTGATAACGATAGGGCCGGCCCGCGGGCGCGCTCGTGAGCGGTGCGCTGTAGATGAAAGGCCTGGGGGCTTCGACATAATCCGAATCCCCGCTTCTTTTGTCCTTGCCGTCCACCGTCACAACGCGGTAATAGGCCTTGTTGGCGTTCGGAAGAGCGTTGCCCACGCCCACAACATCCCGGGAAGTGCCTGCGACCTCGGCCACGAAGTTTGCGGGAAACGGGTTGGCGAGCTCTTTCGTATCGCCAAGTTTGACTTCATAGGGGGCGTCATGGACCGTGAAGCCCTTCTCATCGCTGCCGTATACCCTGTACTTGGCGGGTGCCCTTCCCGCCGGGTTGGGGCTCCATGTCAATGTGCCTATTCCGGTGCCCGCGTTGTATTTGATCGCCACGTTTATGGGATACGCCGGCCCCTGCGCCGTGAAACTCCAAGTGCCGCTCCACGGCCCCCAGACGCCGTTCGAATCCTTCGCTTTCACGTGCCAGTAATAGGTCTTGCCGTGCGTCAAGAGCCCGGGACGCGGAAGCGTGTAGCGGGTTTTGCCTTTGTCGGGCGTCTTTGAAATGTATTTGTCGAAATTGGGAGACATGGGCCATCTCATGTCGGGACGGTCCGAAAGCTGGAAATGATAATCCGTTATGGCGTCGCCGTCGGGGTCCGTGGCGGCGTTCCACTGGAACATCACATCCGTGCCGTCGCTCTTGCCGCCGTTCGTTGGATATATGGGTGATTCGGACGCTTTCGGAGGGCGTGTCTTCGACCTTTCGACCCACTTGTGCGTGATCCTCACATTCCTGGCGGCGTTTGCGCCGGTTTTGTTGTCCGTGTGCTCCAGGTACGTGAAACTGTTGTTTCCCACAGTCATGGACGGCATGGCCAGCGGCGCCATCTGGATGTCGTTCTTGATCTTGAGGCCGCTCAACGAAGCTTTGCCTGTCAAGGTGCATTTAATCCAGTACTCGTTCCCCGTGACTGTGCGGCCTTTGAACTTGCCGTCAAACTCCGCCAACGTCGTCAGCGCCGCGTAAACGGTCTTCCAGTCTTTCGGGTTTAGGAAACCAATCTCGAAAGCATATCCGCTGCCGGCGGCGGCAAGGGTGCCTCCGATGAATTGACAAGGCACCTTCATATGCCAAACGATGGTGCCCGTACCTCCTTCCGTGGCCATAAGGACACCGTCTTTGTTGGTGATGTTCGTCACGGTCGCTCCCGCCCGCCACTGTGAATCGTTCTTGAAATTCGGAGCATATTCCCAGACGCCGTTATAGATCGTGTCTGGAACCATCGGGGGATGTCCCGCCATATCGCCGTGATATTTCACGGGAGTCTCATGCCCCCATCGCCATTCAATGGCTTCGTGCGGACGCAGGACCATGCCCATGGTCCACCAGGCCCAACCGTCGAGCTGCACTGTCGTGTCCCCCTCCCATGTGTAATACTGCGCGTAGTCTTCATTATTCTTGAGAGGATTCATGGGACTCATGATTCCATACTGATGCACGCGTTTTATCAGGTCGTGGTCCCGCACCAAGTCCAACTCGTTTGCGAGGGTGCGGTTGTCCCGCATGAGCATGAAGGTGGCCATGTCCCCGTCAAGCGTGTTGTACTTGCCGTCGAAAAAAGCCTGCGGGACGACATGGCCAGGGCAATGGCTGAATATGCAATTACGCATTCCGACTTTGTCAAGCAGGTCCGATATGCACAGCGTGCTGTTTCCGCAGGTATTGAAACCGAATACGTTGATCGTCTGCGAAACGTCGCCCTGCGCTCCGTTGTCGCCATTGCCTTTGTGGTAGCGATGGGTGATGTAGAAGTAGAATATCGCGAGGGCCTTTTCCCTTTCGGTCGAAAGCCCCTTCACAACCGAGTCCGCTATGGTCTGCTGGGAGAAGAAGTCGATGGGTCCGATTTTCAGCCACGGGTTTATCACGTTCGCTGAGCCGACGTTCTCCATGCGTATCGAACGGTTTGACTCCCAAGTCTGCTCGTACGGCTCCCATACGCCGGGAAGCGTGGTGCACATCTTTCCGTCCATCGTGCCGCCCTGCGCGATGTTGTAGGTGAAAGGCGAGGTGGTGACGTCCTGGACGTGGCTTTTAGGAACATCCGTGGGGTCGGTGTTGGACGCCCATGGCTCGAACTCCCCCTTCGCCAGGGGGGTGAAGCCAGCAACCGAAAAAAGCATTGTGCACGCAACCAGTCTGGACGCTTTCAGCATAATTGGACTCCCTTTGCCTGGCGTATCTCGACTTCCGCCGATTCTGTATAATTCATGTTGCCTGACCCGATATTTCCCGTTTGGACTCCGTTCGGATACGCTCCGAGTGACAACTTCCCCCCGATGTTAACCAAGAGCTGCGTGACATTCCAGTGGGAATGTCTCTTGAGGTTACCGTTAGGCGCATGTTGATTGTGGGCTGAGACTGCGCAGGCCTTGCCTCGGTGTCCTTGAAAGCGGCAAGGTCCCGGTGGTAGTCCGCGCTCGATCCCTTCGGCAGCATCTCATGGCCGAGGTATTTGAAATCGCCCGTGGGTGTAGCGCAGGTGCAGAAAGACACGCCGCCCGTGACTCGTGGCTGGCCCGCCCGGGCTGTATGCTCAAGGGAACATCCGCATAGTCCCGCAAGACACAAACACGCGACAGTACTGCACGACTCTCCCGGAACACCCAGAAACGCGTTTTACGCTGCGCACTCTTTCGAAAAGGCCAAAAAGGAAATTATGCGGCGCCTGAATTCGAAAAGTGCCAATCGGACGATCAAGGGTGCGGTCGGCGGGGTAGGTTCCGC
>JABMQX010000276.1 GCA_013203085.1 bacterium
ACGGTTAGGCGGCTCGGCTTGGCCGAGAATACGCTGGTTGTCTTTTTCTCCGACAATGGGGGAACAGGACGCGGCTCCAGCCGCCCTCTCCGCGGCGGCAAGGGCTCCGTTTGGGAAGGGGGCCATCGTGTCCCGAGCATCGCCTGGTGGCCTGGCAGTATCAAGCCTGGTACGGTGAGCAACGACCTGTGCATCAGTCTCGACCTCATGCCCACCATGCTCGAGCTCGCCGGGGCGATCTCGCCTGAGGGGCACAAGCTGGACGGCATCAGCCTCGCGGCACACCTCCTGAAGGGCAAAAGTCTCGGCACGCGGCAGTTGTTTTGGAACGGCGCAGCTATGCGCGACGGGCAGTGGAAGCTCATCACGAAAGAGCGTCGTTTCGAGGGACCGGGGCTGTTCAACCTCGCCGACGACATCGGGGAAAAAAACAACCTCGCCGACAAGTACCCCAAGCGAGTTAAGCAGATGACCGCCGCCATCGAGGCTTGGAAGAAAGATGTCGCCACCGGAGCGACCAAACAGCCCGGCGGGCCGACCCGCGAGACAGTCAACGCCGGAGGAAAAAGATGAAAGCGAGACCTCAAGGTGGATAAAGTCTCGTAGAAATTATCCTGTACATGCGGAGGAATGCAACATGAGGACGCAGTTGAACCGGCGCGATTTCCTGAAAACCATAGCCCTGGGCACGGCGGGCTTTGCGATAGAGGCACGCTCGAGGAATGCGAAGTGCCTCGTGTCCGGGATGTCTTCGGACAAGCCCAATATCGTTTTCATCATGGCAGACGACATGGGCTATGGGGATGCGCGCTGTTACAACCCCAACTCGAAGATACCCACGCCACATCTGGATCGGCTTGCCGGAGAGGGCGTGCAATTTACAGACGCCCACACTCCCTGCTCGGTTTGCACGCCAACGCGCTACGGTGTCATCACCGGTCGCTACTGCTGGCGGACACGACTCAAGAGTGGCGTGCTGAACGGATACAGCTCGCTCTTAATCGAACCCCGGCGGGAAACCGTGGCGAGCCTGCTGAAATCGCACGGCTACCACACGGCGGTGGTCGGAAAATGGCACCTCGGGCTTGATTGGGCACTTTCAGCGGGCCGCGCGAGTCGTGTTGACTACGGCAAACCGATTGAAAACGGGCCCAACACGCTGGGGTTTGATTTCTCGTACATCATTCCTGCCTCACTTGACATGCCACCTTATGTTTACGTCCGAAACGGCCGCGTTGTTGAAACGCCCACGGAAACACAACCCCAGCAGGCCTTCCCCGCCTTCATTCGCAAGGGCGAACGAGCCCCCGGTTTTCGCCCGGTGGACTGCTTGGACCGTCTCTTGGAGCAGGCAATCGGGTATGTTCGCCAGCGCGCCCGGAAAAGCAAGCCATTCTTCCTCTATTTTCCGTTGACCACACCGCACAAACCAGTCCTGCCACATCCACGCTTCCGGGGCAAAACCGAATTGGGGCCTTACGGCGACTTCATCGTCCAGGTGGACTGGACCGTTGGGCAGGTGCTCAAAGCCCTCGACGAGGCCGGGGTCGCGGAGAACACGCTCGTGATCTTCACGAGTGACAACGGTTCGTTCATGCATCGCCTGGACCAACAAGATGTTCCCGACCATGTGGATCAGGCGTCCATTCAGGCGTACCGTTCAGCTCATCACACCGCGAACTACGTCCTCCGCGGAACCAAGGCTGACATTTGGGAAGCAGGCCATCGAGTACCGTTTATCGCGAGATGGCCCGGCAAAATCAAACCAAAAACTCGTTGTGAGGAGACGATCTGCCTGACGGATTTCATGGCGACCTCCGCCGCAATCGTCGGAGCTGAGTTATCGAGCAACGAGGCGGAAGACAGTTTCAGCCTCCTGCCGCTGATGCAGGGCAAGTCCTGGCCGACGCCGCGAGCTCCGGTGATCCATCATTCCGCAGCGGGAATGTTCGCGATTCGCGACGGCCGATGGAAACTGGTACTCGGTAATGGATCCGGCGGACGAGAGAAACCTCGCGGCAAACCCTTCGGCAAACCGTATCACCTGTACGATCTGTCTCAGGACATCGGCGAACGGCGAAACCTCGTCAATGAACACCGGGAGCTCGTCAGCCGCTTGGTCGAAAAGTTCGAGAAGATTCGTAGGAGCGGCCGCAGTGTTGCGAGCCGCGACTGAGGACGTTGCCTTCGATGAGCCTGATGGGAGAAGGAAACTAAAACTGATCGGATTCTCAAGACAGATTTTTAGAAATCACGGAGCATCAAGCTCTGCGGAGTAGTTGAACAGGCTAAATGGGAAATGTCAGTAAGGAGTGCTCGAAATGCGTTTGATTAGACGAACAGCGTTGTGGGCTGTTGTAGTATTGTGCCTTCATCTAACTGCGATTGGCCAAGACCTGCCAACGGCATCACCGTCGGAAATCGGGCTTTCATCCAGGAATCTTGACCGGATCACGCCAGCCATGCGGAAGCTCGTCGAGGATAAGAGCGTGGCGGGTATCGTGACGATGGTGGCGTGGCGAGGCAAGGTCGTGCAGTTTAACGCTTATGGTATGAGGGACATCGAAGCCGAGAAGCCCATGGAGCGGGATACGATCTTTCGGATTTACTCGATGACCAAGCCGATAACAAGCGTGGCGGCAATGATGCTGTACGAGGAGGGGAAATTCAAGCTGGACGACCTCGTCTCAAAGTACATTCCAGATTTCAAGGGACTGACGGTGGTTGCCGATCCCACCAGTTCGGAGATAACCCAGGTGGCTCAGAAGCGTGAGATGACGATCCGCGACTTGTTGCGGCACACGTCTGGTCTAACGTACGGGGTTTTCGGCGACACAGCGGTCGATAAGTTGTACCGCAAGGCAAGGACGATCGGGGAGGACGGCACTCTCAAGGGCATGGTGAAGAGATTGGGAGGGATTCCACTCTTGTATCAGCCGGGAACGAAGTGGCACTACAGCGTCTCGACCGATGTGCTGGGGTACCTTGTCGAGGTGCTCTCCGGTCGCCCCCTGGACGACTTTTTTGCCGAGCGGATCTTCGATCCGTTGGGTATGAAGGATACAGGCTTCTATGTGCCGGCGGGAAAACTCAGTCGCTTCGCAACGAACTACGGCCCGAAATCGCAGGGCGGCCTGCGAGTCGTCGATGCGCCAGCGACCAGTCGGTACCGCAAGAAGCCAACATTTCTCTCCGGTGGAGGCGGGCTTGTTTCCACCGCGAGCGACTACATGCGTTTCTGTCTGATGCTTTTGAACAAAGGCGAGTTCGGCGGCAAGCGCCTTCTGAAGGCAGAAACCGTCGAGCTGATGACAAAGAACCACCTGCCCAAAGGCGTCATGCACAGCAACGGCGTGGGATTCGGGCTCGGCTTTTCGGTGCGCGTTCAAAAGAGCGAAGAGGAACCGGCGCCAAGAGTCGGCGAATACGGCTGGGGCGGCGCGGCGAGCACGCATTTCTGGATTTCTCCGAGGGATGAAATTGCTGTGGTTGCACTCACGCAATACATGCCGTATTCAAATCGGGTCGAACGCATCCTGAAACCGCTTGTCTACGAGGCGATTCTGGATGGCAAGTAGGAAGGCTGCATCCAAGCTCCGTGGCTGACGCGACGGCTGTGGGCCGGGCTATCCCGCCTCTCAGTGACGGCAACACCACTGCCGCCTGTGTTCGCTGAACTTATTGCCGTCTCCATTGGCCGGAAAGCTTCTCGATCAGCTCCACAGGCGCCGGGCCATCGTGGACGACAAGGCGGTAGCGTAGCCGAAGCGCCTGTCCCTTCTTTACCGTGACCGGCGCGGGCGCGACAATGCACGGGTTAACCATGGCGATTGAAGCAAGGTTATGCCAGGTCGTCGGCGGATTGTCGCGATGATCCAGCACGGCGATGCCGATCGTCTTGCCGCTGTTCAGGTCAATCGTGTAGTCGTACCAGTCGGCCGCCGGCCAGTCCGATTCGGGCTTCAAGTGATGGGGATTTGCCAGCTTCACCTCGCCAGCGGGACTCGTATATACCCCCTTACCGTCTTTCCTCGCCTTCACGCAGAATCCGCCGAAGGCGGTCTGATCCAGCGTCACGTCAACGGCCGGCCTTAGCTGATAATCCAGGTCGATCACGTAGGCCCCTTTTGTCTTGCGAGCGGCAGTCTTCAGCAGTTCGCCAATCATCACCTCGCCTTCGACCAGCCAGTCGTTGCGGATTTCCAGCGTGGCGTGGCCGGAATCTGCTTCGAGCAACTTGACGCTTCGATTCTTGATGACTCGCCCCTTCGTCGGCGCCCAGGAGCCCCAGCCCCAGAAGTCGGCTTTCTCTTTGCCCCTCATCGAATGCCAGGCGAGAAAGACCCCGCGGTGATGACGATGGTCGCTCGGCGCGAAGTCAACCACCCGTTCTCC
>JABMQX010000277.1 GCA_013203085.1 bacterium
AGCAGAAATGACGCCGATCAACATGAAGGCGTTCTGCTCGTCATGCCTGACGGTGTGACGATTGCGCACGCGTACCGGGACTACCCCGAGCAATCGGAGGACATATCCTACGGCCTCTCTCAGGAAATGAACTTTACAACGCTTGTGAGGGAGGGAGCTGATGCCGTCGCGCTCATACCGGACGCCCCGGTGCCGAACTGGATAGACGTTGATTTTGACGACTCCGGCTGGACGCTGACAGGCCACACGGGCGTGGGATACGAGATGAATTCCGGCTACGAGAGTGTGATCAATCTCGACGTCGGCGCCATGCGGGGACAGAACACGTCGGTTTATATTCGCATCGAATTCGACATCGCCGCCCCGTCCGTTTTCGACATCCTGACGTTACGTATGAAATATGACGATGGGTTTATTGCCTATCTCAACGGCGATCGTGTGGAGGGCGCCTATGACCCGGCCTCGCCGGCATGGGATTCCGAAGCTACTACAGGCCACGAGGCCAGCGTGACCGACTACGAGGATTTCGACATTACCGACTCAGTTGGGCTCCTTCGGGCGGGCAAGAACGTGCTGGCGATTCACGGCCTGAACACCTCCTTGACCAGCTCCGACATGCTGATCCTGCCGGAACTGGTCGCCGTGGACCTAAGTGGTGGTCAGCCGGATACCCCCATGTTCCTCACCACTCCAACACCCGGTAAGGAGAACGTGACGGGGGTCCTCGGCTACATCTCCGACGTCAGGTTCAGTATCGAGCGAGGTTTCTTCGAAGAGCCCTTCGATGTAGCCATCACCACTTCCACTGAGGTAGCGCAAATCTACTACACCCTCAATGGGAGTAAACCGACCCCGGAGACAGGTATTCCCTACACCAATGCGATTGCGGTTTCCGGGACAACTGTCCTGCGCGCTGCAGCGTTCAAGCCGGGCTATCAGCCCAGCAAGGTTGGCACGCAAACCTACTTCTTCCTCGACGACGTGATCCTTCAGGACGGTGTGGGTCTTCCCGACACATGGGGTCATGCCGGCGCCGACTATGACATGGACCCCGATGTTGTCTGGTCTTACCTGGACACAATCATTGACGACATGAAATCGGTTCCCTCGGTTTCCCTCGTCCTGAATCAGGACGATTTCTTCGCGTCGGGGGGCGTGGGCATCTATCCCAGCGGGGAAGGCAGTCCACGAGCAACTTCCTTTGAGCTGATTGATCCCGCGGACCAGAAAGAGTTCCAGATTGACTGCAGCGTGGAGATCTGCGGTGGCAGCAGCACGAGCCGTTGGAAGTGCGACAAGCTTTCCATGAGGTTGCGGTTCAAGGAGCCCTGGGGCCCGACCAAGCTGAGGTTTCCCCTCTATGGCGAAGAGGGCGCCGACAGGTTCGACACGCTTATCCTGGATGCCCGCTTGAACCAAGCCTGGGCCTACGGCGGTGCGTCGAGCCCTGACAGTCAACGCAGACTCGCGCAGTACACACGCGACCAGTACCCGGCAGACCTTCAGAACGCTCTCGGCGGATACGGCCCGCGCGGTATGGCGACCCACCTGTATATTAACGGTGTGTACTGGGGTCTGTACTTCCTGCACGAGCGCCCTGACGAGTCGTTCGCCGCGGCGTATTTCGGTGGAGATAGGGATGACTACCACGTCCTCAAGCACAACCAGAATACCGTCGTCCATGGCTCAGGTAGCGATTACCGGGCAATGATCCAGCTTGCCGCATCGGGCCTATCCGGCGATGCTGAATATCAGCACATCCAAGAATATCTCGACGTGCCAAACTTCGTTGACTACATGATTGTCAACTTCTTCATCGGCAACACTGATTGGGCGCACCAGAATTGGTATGCCACGCGGAACGTGGTCAATCCTGCCGGGCGATGGCGATACCATAGTTGGGACCCGGAACACTCGCTCAAGAACCTTTACGATAATGTCACCAGCAGAGATGACTATGGTGGGCCGACGGGGCTTCATCAGGATCTGCGCCAAAATCCCGAGTACCGTCTGCTGTTCGCCGATCGCGTCCACAAACACTTCTTCAACGACGGCGCTTTGACGTCGGAGAACGCCGCCGCTGCATACGGGAAACTGCTCGATGAAGTTGATCGGGCGGTTGTCGGCGAGTCCGCCCGGTGGGGCGACAATCGCAGACCGGATGATCCGTACACACGGGATGATGAATGGGTCACCGAGCGCGACCGCCTGCTGGGTGAGTACTTCCCGCAGCGGACGAGCAGAGTGTTGGGGTGGTTGAGGGATCGTGGACTATATCCTTCGCTTCAGGCGCCCGTGTTCAGTCAGTCCGGCGGCAGCTTCCCCAACGGGTTTACGCTGTCTATGTCAGCATCCGCCCCGGTTTACTACACGCTGGATGGCACCGA
>JABMQX010000278.1 GCA_013203085.1 bacterium
AGGAGGGCGAGAAAATCCTGGATTATGGCCCTTGCGGCAGCGTCACCTTCGGCCTCCTCGATGAGCTGCTAAATGAAGACACCGGGATGTACGGGTACGACACTTTTGCGGAGACCTGGATCGAGCTGAACACATGGGTGGATCCCGCCACCAATCAAATCAGGCTGGATTTGCCGCGCCTTAACTGGCTCACCACCGGCGAAGATCGGGCGCCCAAGCCGCAGATAACCGCGCTCGGTAAGATTCCGTTTCTGAATCGCCTTTTCATCAACCTCACTTCCTCTCGGCAGAAAGAGGAGCTTCTTGTCTTGGTCACCCCGCGTCTTATCGCGGACGAGAGAAGCCCCTCGATGGTTCATCCCCTGTCCGCCCCGGCCAATCTTGACAACGGCTGGGGGTTCGATCCATCCATCGAGATCGAGGAGGTTGACGTGGGACGCTACATCATCAGTTGGACACCCACCGGCGATCAAGGTTATCTCAAAATCGGGGTGAATCCATAACGCTGAAATGGCGATCCGAGCCGATCCTGACACGGAGTCCGACCGCAAGTTCTGCCGAATCGGACTACAGCGATCAGTATTTTGGGCGTGCTGCCGGATAAATCATCATAGTGTCGGCGGGAGGGGGCAGGAAGTCGGACTCCGACCTTTGGAGGTGCGTTTTAATGCGAAAAACATGTCTTCGCGATTTTGCATAAAGCGCGTGTTCATAACCCACCTTCCCAGTGAAAGTTTCGGCCACGGGATAGGTATTTTTGCTTCTGTCCTCGGCCACTCCAGAGTGAGGCTCGCATTCCTCGGCTACGACTTCGCGTTCCATTGAGGCAACTCCTGGAGCGTCACGAACCTCCATTCATGGAGTAGTATCAGGCTATCCATGGGCGTCTACGATTCTTCGACTCTGCAATGGCTCTTCTGGCGATTATCGCATCCTCCGTTACCTGATAGTCAAACATCCCCAAACAAATGAAGTCTGCACCACTATCGAAGGCATACTTGATTCCTTCGACGGGCGGAATGGCTCCCGCAGCCAACACCTTGAAGGCAATCCAGGGGATTTTTACATCCTGCATGAACGCCACAGTCTCCTCGTGTTTGTGGCAGAACATGTTATCGTGGTACTTCGTGGGATCGTTGGGCAGTGGCTCGTACATCTCCATGTAGCGCCTATTTTCTTTGGGATGAGCGGACCAATAGCGGTCATGATGGAGTGTCTTCATATAGAAGTCAGGCACGAGACCTTCCTTTTCACAAAAAGCAATGGGCTCCAAACGATGAGCACATATACCGGCGGGAATCTTGTATTTCCTCATGATCTCGAAGGCCTTGAGGATATTGTCCTGCTTATTCTGGTAGTACCAGATGTCACTGGCGCCTCCCCATAAATAGGCTGCCGCGGCCCCCAGTTCCAGGTGCTCTACCAGCAATTTCTCGAACTGATTGATGTCCTGGGTTATGACGTCGGCAATCCATAGCATTTTGCCGCCCCACTCGTCCCAGTATTTGGCCAATCGGACTCGCCGGAAATTATGATTCTTGAGAACGATCGCATTGATGCCATGTTCTTCACAGGTCTGGAGCGTCGAGAAGATTCTCTCTTCGGTGTTGTAATGGTTCGCCAGGGCATTCATGTAAAGAAGGTCCCTGGCGTGCATATTCGGACTGATCAGATTGCTGCCACTGATGATACGACTGATGGAAAGATTGCCGATCTTGCCAACGGGCATATTCTTTTGGCTGGTAGTCGTTCTCGGAGCATCCATCGAACTCTTCCTTTCTCTCCAGATGCGGGATTTCCCAGATAGCCCGTCGCGGGCCCGTGCTTCTTTTTGCGTTGCTCTAATCTTGGCCCATCTGGTTTTCGAGTGCAAGCAGATTTTTGCTCGACACTGTCGCTGGGTGGCGGCCGAGCCAGCCTCAAGATAGGGGTCACAGTCAACAGCAGGCAGAGGGAGATGTTGCGAACATACCGCGTTCCCGATAATGGGGAATTTGACAGCGTCTTCCTGACCCCGAATCACGCCATTACGGAGATCAACCTCTTCGGCGGCGCTGCAACTCCAGGCGGCATCAGCTTCGTAGGCGAGAACACATCGGCTTTCGAGTTGCGAGGAAAGTACCAGTATGTTGACCCCAACGGCAACTTTGACGGGTTTCCGTTCACCATTCTACCGCCTCAACCCGATCCAATCCCGCAATTGGTCCCTGTCTGGAACATTGAATGGTTCGATCAGGAGGGCGAGAAAATCCTGGATTATGGCCCTTGCGGCAGCGTCACCTTCGGCCTCCTCGATGAGCTGCTAAATGAAGACACCGG